>NZ_JBSMTL010000002.1:0-300039 GCF_054054385.1 Gemella taiwanensis | reverse complement strand
AGGTAAGAAAGATCCGGTTAAAGTAACAGTAGAATTACCAAATGGAAAAGTAATTACAGTGGAAGTACCAGTAACAGTAACGCCAGTTAAGGAAATCGAAACACCAGTAACGAAAACTCCATTAACACCAGAGGATTATACAAAAGGAATTACAATTCCAGAAGGTGGAAAAGTAACGAATGTAGAAAACATCCCAGACTTAACAACACCAGGTAAGAAAGATCCGGTTAAAGTAACAGTAGAATTACCAAATGGAAAAGTAATTACAGTGGAAGTACCAGTAACAGTAACGCCAGTTAAGGAAATCGAAACACCAGTAACGAAAACTCCATTAACAAAAGAGGATTATACAAAAGGAATTACAATTCCAGAAGGTGGAAAAGTTACAAATGTTGAAAATCTACCAGACTTAACAACACCAGGCAAGAAAGATCCAGTTAAAGTAACAGTAACATTACCAAATGGTAAAACAATTACAGTAGAAGTACCAGTAAATGTAACACCAGTTAAGGAAATCGAAACACCAGTAACTAAGACACCATTAACACCAGAGGATTACACTAAAGGAATTAAGATTCCAGAAGGTGGAAAAGTAACGAATGTAGAAAACATCCCAGACTTAACAACACCAGGTAAGAAAGATCCGGTTAAAGTAACAGTAGAATTACCAAATGGTAAAACAATTACAGTAGAAGTACCAGTAAATGTAACACCAGTTAAGGAAATTGAAACACCAGTAACTAAGACACCATTAACACCAGAGGATTACACTAAAGGAATTAAGATTCCAGAAGGTGGAAAAGTAACGAATGTAGAAAACATCCCAGACTTAACTACACCAGGCAAGAAAGATCCAGTTAAAGTAACTGTAGAATTACCGAATGGAAAAGTAATTACAGTAGAAGTACCGATAACAGTGACACCAGTTAAGGAAATCGAAACACCAGTAACTAAGACACCATTAACACCAGAGGATTACACTAAAGGAATTAAGATTCCAGAAGGTGGAAAAGTAACGAATGTAGAAAACATTCCAGACTTAACAACACCAGGTAAGAAAGATCCAGTTAAAGTAACAGTAGAATTACCGAATGGAAAAGTAATCACTGTAGAAGTACCGGTAACAGTAACACCAATTAACGATATCGTTAAAAATATTGGAGATCCAATAACTAATGAAGACGTTGAGAAAAACGTTAAGATTCCAGAAGGTGGAAAAATTGTTTCTATCGGAGATAAACCAGGAACAGATACACCAGGTGTTAAACCAGTGGTTCCAGTAGTAATTGAATTACCAAATGGAAAACAAATTACAGTAGAAGTACCAGTAATTGTTAAACCTAAAGTTACTCCAGTAGTAGTAAAAGTAGGAACTCCAGTAACTGAAGAAGATGTTAAGAAACATGTAGACCTTCCAGAAGGATGGAAAGTTACTAAAGTTGGAGAAATTCCAACAACTGCAACACCAGGTGTTAAACCATCTGTAACTGTAGAAGTAGAATTACCTGATGGACGTAAAGTTACAGTAGAAGTACCAGTAACAGTAACACCTAAACATGTTGAACCATCAACACCAGCTGGACCAACAACTCCAGAACAACCACAAGGTGAAAATGGTAATAAACCACAACCTGAAACACCAGCTAAACCAGAAAAACCTTCTGGAAATACAAAACCAGAAGTACCGAAAGCTCCAGTAGCTAAAGCAGGTGAAAAAGTATTACCTAATACAGGTATCGCAGATAACAACTCTGCATTAGCAGGTTTAGGATTAGCAATCTTAGGATTAGCAGCGGCTGCAAGAAGACGCAAACAAAAATAAAAAAACTATTCTTAAAGTAATTTTACTTTGAAGTAGTAAATGAAGAAGCACTCTTGATGTAAATCAGGAGTGCTTTTTTGAAGGATCATACTGAAAAAAATAGTATCTTTGTCAAGGTTGAGGAATGGAAAAATTCCAACCCTGGGTTTTAATTTTAGAAACTTGAACATATCTATAGTATATTTATGTTTCATTCGATAAAATAATATTATTAAATTTGAGAGGTGTAAAATGTTAAAAAATATATTAGATAATGTTTTATCTTCAGGAAGTAATGGATCTGATGACAAAATTAAAGAATTATTAAATAGTATTATCGGTAGTAATCAAGTTCCATCTTTTGTTGGTGATATCTTAAATAAGGCACTTGAACAATTAAATCAAGGTCAAGGTGCAGGATTAGTGTCTCCAATGATAAATAAAGCACTGAAATCATATTCTAAAGACAATGCACTAACTCCAGATATGAATGAATTATTTAAACTTACAAGTAGCAATGGAATTAGTTATATTGCAGGTAATATTATAAATACATTAATAAAAAAATAGTATATAAAAAATAAGAAGCCAAAATTTATGGCTTCTTTTTGTATATAATTAGCATAACCTATGCTAGCAAGTCTCTCCACCTCAAGATGAACCAGCTCCTGCTGTACACCCGTAACAATGCATACCTGTAACAATTCTACGTACACCTGTATGATTATCTACAAGCTGACTCACATGGTTGATTTCTCCTGAGATTTTTAGTTTTTCAATATAATTAAAATCGCAATCATATAAAGATCCATCCGGACCAACAGAAATCATATTTCTACACATTAGACCTGGTAGTGTTGCAGGATTATATGCTTTATATAGTTTATTCATATAACCTTCGTAAAGATCTTCCCTATGAAGAAATTCAGAGAATCTACCGATAGGATTATTTGTTATTGCGAATAAGTTGTTAAAGACAATCTCAAAATTATCATATAGTTTTTTCTTATAAGTTTTTTCTAGTGCTTCTTGTTTAGGAGGTAAAAATGCTCCATTTGGATTATAAACTAGGTTTAATACTAAATCTTCTTCTTTACCATAACCTAATTCATTAAGTCTTCTCAGTACCTCTATTGACTTAGGAAAAACACCTTTACCACGTTGCTTAGCTACGACTTTTTCGTTATAGTAGGGTAATGAGGCTACTACTTGAACTTTTAAGTCACGATATAATTCTGGTATATCTCTATAAGCTGGAACGTCTAGGATAATAAGATTTGTTCTTACGATTACAGTTTTGGCATACTGTGAGATTTCTTTTAAAAACCATCTAAAGTTTGGGTTCATCTCAGGAGCGCCGCCTGTAATATCCATAGTTTTATATTTACCAACCTTAAATGCTTCGATTATTTGTTCAAAAGTTTCTCGAACCATGTTATTTTTTCTTGTAGGTCCACCATCAACGTGACAATGACTACATGTAATATTACATAAACTACCTACGTTAATTTGCATAACTTCTGGAAATTCTTCGGTTAGTAAATATTGTTTTTCCTCTACTTGATCAAAAAATTTGGGTATGTTTAATTCAGTCATAATAAATTTAGTTTGTTAATTTATCTGATAGTTCTTTACTTTGAAGACCGTGCACTAGGGTAATACCAGCTTTCATTGCAGCAGCAACATGAATAGCTTCTGCGATTTGATCTTGATCGCAGCCTTCTTCAAGACATGTACTAGTGTATGCATCGATGCAATAAGGGCATGCTTCAGCATGAGCTACAGCAAGTGCAATGAGAGCTTTCTCACGTGTTGTTAATTCTCCTTCAGCCATGACATTACCGTAGTAATTCATGAAGTTTTTCCAATACTCAGGTGCATCTTCACCAAATTTTCCTTCACCAAATTCTATTAAATGTTTCTTTTTAAAATATTCCGCCATATTTATTCTCTCCTCTAAAATTTGTATATAAATTAATTATAAGTTAGTTTCCATAAATAATCAATGAAATTGAACTATATATAATGTGTAAATAAATACATAATTTTAAACTAAAAACAAGAGCTACTTAAAAATCGGAATTCCAAAGAATTTGAATTTGTCGAATTAGCTCTCAAAGCTTATTAGATATCTAAGAAGCTCATATAAAGCGAACTTAGATATAAATAAATTATATTTCTATTAGTTTTCATGTAAGCTTTTATAGTATTTAGAAGATTTTTCTTAGAACTATATAAATTAAATTACCTCACATCTTTATACATTTTAGCTAGTTCTTCGACAGGAACACCACGTCGATACATTTTTTGGAATTTTTGCATTTGCCACATTGTTTTTACTGTATGATTTTTATATCTTCTTGTTGATGATGTGATAGGGGAGTCTATAACTGTAATTTTGTAACTTCGTGCACTTAAATCTTCAGAAAGTTTGTAGTCTTCCATTAAAGGCATATCTTTATACCCACCAATTTCTTCAAATACTTGTTTTTTTATGAATATAGCTTGATCTCCAAATGCTAGGTTAGTAATACTTGCACGCATATTAGAAACTAATGAATTAACCCACATAGGAAAACTATTTGGATAAAATCGAATCTTTAGACAACCGACTTCAGTAGGGCAAGTAAGTACTTTTTCAATAACATCTTTCTGAAGAACACTATCGCAATGTACAAACCATAATATGTCTCCTTTTGCGATTTTAGCTCCATAATTCATCTGATTTGCTCGTCCTTTTTTATCTGATAAGTGGTATGAATAACCGAAATAAGAGAGTTCATCTAATATTTCTTTTGTCTTATCTGTAGAACCACCATCAATGAAAAGTACTTCGTGTTCTTTAATATTATGCAAACAATATAGATTATAAACGAAATCACGTACTGTTCTTTCTTCGTTATAAATTGGCACAATAATAGTTATCATAAATACACTCCTAAAATAATAGTTAATACAATTATACCATGTAAAAAATTTTTTCCAAATAAAATATATGTTTAAATTACTTAGTTTAACTAACGTTTCATAAAAAATATAATTCAATAAAATATATATTGACAAATAAACTGTATCTATTGTATAATCACAGTAGATACAAAAACGTTTTATTATCTAATTGAATTATTTAAATTATATTAAAACAGATTAATTAGGAGGAGTATGATGGAAATAAAAATTTCTAATTTGTCATCTGTTCCGATATATCAGCAGGTGGCGACACAAATTAAAAGTAACATTCTAAATGGTAGCTTAAAAAATAATGATCAATTACCTTCTATTAGGAGTTTAGCTAAGGAGTTAGAAGTAGGCATAATAACCGTAAAAAAATCATATGAAGTATTACTTCAAGAAGAGCTAATATATTCAAAAGGCGCTGTTGGCTATTTCGTAAATGACATTGATTTAGATACTGTTTTAACTATAAAAAAAGAAGAGTACTTAGCCGAACTGAAGAGTATAATTGATAAGGCTATTAACGATGGACTTAATATAAATGATATTAGGGATATATTTAATAGTGTAATGGAGGAGAATAGTTATGATAAAAGTTAATAATTTATTGATTAATAAAGGAACATTTCAACTAGGTCCAATTGATTTGGAGCTAGAAAAAGGGTATGTTTATGCAATTACAGGTAACAGTGGAAGTGGTAAAACATTATTTCTTCAAACACTTTTAGGAGGTTTATCTTCAGAGAAAAATATGATTACTTACGATAATCTAAATTTTCATGAAAATGAAGTTGACATTAAATATCTTTACTCATATGTAGCTGATAAACCTTTGTTTTCAGATTCTTTACGAGTAGCTGAGGTGCTATATAAAATATATAAATTAGATGAAAGATTTAATTTAGAGAAATGTTTCGAATTTCTGAGTAAACATAAAGTATATCGTCATAAGAAAATTTATGAACTATCTCAAGGAGAGAGGAAAATACTATTATTTTCTATAGGATATTTTACAAAATCTAAACTATTAGTTTTAGACAATCCATTTTCTGGTGTTGGTTTAATAGCTAGAAAAGAAATGATAGCACTTCTTAGAGAATATATGGATGAAGATAAAACAATCATTATAGTAACCGAAGAACCATATGTAATACAAAACCTGGCCGACTATATTATTGTATTTGAAAATGGTCAAGTTACTAGTAAGGAAGATGTGGTAGAATTACAAGAACGATTTGAGACTAATGATATAGAGAGAATATTACTTTCACTATTGAAGGGAGAGAATGAAAATGATTAAACAACAATATGAAACAAAATTTGGAGCAATTTGGAATTTAATATCAAGTAGAAACTATAGTATGCCATTATTTTACAAAGGATTATATATATTATATTACTTTGTTACAATAACCACTATACTAGAATTATTATTTGACAAAACATATATAATATTAGCTCTGATTAGCTCATTAATTATAGTCATAAATGGAAGAAAATATGATGATCCTGAGCAACAGTTTATTGAATACCTTCCTATTTCATTTAATAATAAAGCAAGATACATTTATTATACTACATATATAAGTCTATTTGTAGGAGGACTGGTTGCATTTGGGTTAGATTTTCTGTATCGTAGAGCTAATCCAATTGAGTATATTTATGCTATAGTTGTAGTTATAGCTCTATCTAATTTAGCGATAATACAGATGATATATACTAAAAAATCACTTATATACTTTTTTTTAGGAGATATTTTAATTAATCAATTAATAGTAAGTATATTTAGATTTTCATTAATTGGAGTTTATAGCACATTTACAGGACCAAAATATGATATTGCACAATTTAATATTATAAAATTATTATTGTTAATAGTAATTACAATAGTTTATCACTTTGTGAGTGTAAATATTATAAGCAACAGTAAAAGGGATACTAAAGTAAGTAAAAAGGATAGAATAACACTTATATTAATTTTGGTGCTATTGTTAAGTTCAATTGGATATAAATTTTATAAAGATGCTAGTAAAGATTTTGTAGAAGGAGTAAAAGAAGCGTCTAAAGAAGGATTAGTCATAGGTTACAATAAGGAATAAAATAAAAAAATTTGAAAGAGGCTTAAAATACTGTATAGCAAGCCTCTTTTTTGTATAGAAGATAAAATCTAGTCAAAAGAGGGGATAAAAAAAGAAGACTTGGATAACCAAATCTTCTTTGTATTAATAATTCTTATTTGAATTCTGCAGTGTTAACGCGAACTCCAGGACCCATAGTTGTAGTTACAGCTACAGATTTGAAGTAAGTTCCTTTAGCAGCAGCTGGTTTAGCTTTAGCTAAAGCGTCTTGAACAGCGTTGAAGTTTTCAACTAAGTCTTCAGTTGAGAATGAAACTTTACCGATTGGAGTGTGAACAACACCAGCTTTTTCAGCACGGTATTCAACTTTACCAGCTTTGATTTCATTAACTGCTTTAGTAACGTCCATAGTTACAGTACCAGTTTTAGGGTTTGGCATTAATCCTTTAGGTCCTAATACACGACCGATTTTACCAACTTCTCCCATCATGTCTGGAGTAGCTACGATTACGTCAAAATCAAACCAACCTTGTTGGATTTTAGTGATGTATTCACCTTGTCCTACGTAGTCAGCTCCTGCTGCTTCAGCTTCTGCTGCTTTATCACCTTTAGCAAAAACTAAAACTTTTGCAGTTTTACCAGTTCCTTTAGGAAGAACTACTGCACCACGAACTTGTTGATCGTTTTTACGAGTGTCAACTCCTAAACGGAATGCAACTTCTACAGTTGCGTCAAATTTTACTGTACTTGTTTTTTTAGCTAATTCGATTGCTTCTACTACAGAGTATAGACTAGAAGAATCTACTAATTTAGCTGCTTCAAGATATTTTTTACCTTTTTTTGCCATTATAATTATCCTCCTATTCTCCTACTATGATACCCATACTTCTTGCAGTACCTTCGATCATACGTATAGCTGCTTCTACAGAAGCTGCGTTTAAGTCAGCCATTTTAAGTTCAGCGATTTCTTGAACTTGAGCTTTTGAAACTGTAGCAACTTTGTCACGGTTAGGTACAGAAGATGCTTTTTCAATTTTAGCTGCTTTTTTAAGTAATACTGGTGCAGGTGGTGTTTTAGTAATGAAAGTAAATGAACGGTCTTCATATACTGAGATTACTACTGGAATGATTAATCCTGCTTGGTCTTGCGTACGAGCATTGAATTCTTTACAGAATCCCATGATGTTTACACCAGCTTGACCTAACGCTGGACCAACTGGTGGAGCTGGGTTAGCTTTACCTGCTGGTACTTGTAATTTAACAACTTTTATAACTTTTTTAGCCACGATAAAACCTCCTATATATTTTTCGTGATGTGGTCATTTGAACGACTTGAAATTTTTCGTTCTCCCACTCAATCAAGTTTTGTATTTTTACATACTTGATTATAATACCATAGCAAATATGGAATTGCAAGTATTTTATTGAGTTTTTTAAAAAAAAATTCAATTTTTATAATCTAGAGCAAAAATATTTCTACTTAGTTATTGAGTAGATAGTAAAATAATACAACTAAGTCAAAATTTAATCAAGTGATTTCTATAAAATAATTAAAGAAAATTCGGAACAAATTAAGTAAGTAATTAAGTTGTAATATAGAAGAAAAAGATTATAGTAACTAGATTTTCCCTAAGTGAACTATTGACTTTTTACTATAGGTAGTGTAGAATTGTAGTTATGGTATGTGATAGATTGCCAGAGTTTAAAATTCTGACAAAAGTACAATATCATAATAAAAAAATTTTCAAAATAGAAAGAGGTTGCAAAATGATTTATGGAATAATCAGTATTGCAGCTTTACTTGTTGGACTTTTATTTGGATATATTATTTCAAAAAATTCTATTCAAAAGAGATTAGAATTATCTAAGCAAGATGCCGAACATATTATTGGTGAGGCAAGAAAAGAAGCTAGATATATAGTAGAAAAAGAAACTACAATAGCTAAAAAAGAAGCTGAAGAGATAATCAATATTGCTAATAAAGAAGCAGAATTTAAAAAACAAGATATTCAAAGACAAGAAGATAGAATCGTTCAAAAGGAATCTTCATTAGAACGTCAAACAGAACTTCTGAATAAAAAAGATGAACTGTTAAGTTCAAGAGAGATGAAATTGGAAGAAAAATCTCAGCTTCTTGAAGAGAAAAGTAGTGAGGTTAATCAACTTAAAATTCAACAAGAAACAGAGTTGCAAAGAATTGCAAACTTAACAGAAGAACAAGCTCGTGAAGAGATTATGGCCGCAGTTGAAACTGATATGGCTAAAGACATGGCAATATATATTAGAAATAAAGAACTAGAGGCGAAAAGCGTTGCCGATAAACGTGCAAAAGAACTTATTGTTCAATCGTTACAACGTTTTGCAACAGATGTAGTTAGTGAAACTACTGTATCAGTTGTTGATCTTCCAAGTGATGATATGAAAGGTCGTATTATAGGACGTGAAGGAAGAAATATTCGTACTTTAGAAACATTGACTGGAGTAGATTTAATTATTGACGATACTCCAGAAGCAGTTATCCTTTCTGGATATGATCCTATCCGTCGTGAAATTGCAAAAACAGCGATTAAATCACTTATCGATGATGGTCGTATTCATCCTTCAAAAATTGAGGAAGCTGTTGACAAAGCACGTAAAAACATTGATCAAGTTATTAGAGATGCTGGGGAACAAGCTACATTTGATCTTGGAATCCACAACATGCATCCAGATTTAGTTAAGATCGTAGGTAAGTTAAAATATAGAACAAGTTATGGTCAAAATGGACTACAACACTCTATGGAAGTAGCGTATATCGCTGGACTTATCGCGGCTGAGTTAGACTTAGATGTTGCTACAGCTCGTCGTGCAGGTTTACTACACGATATCGGTAAAGCGCTTGATCATGAAGTAGAAGGTTCACACGTTGAAATTGGTGTAGCATTAGCTCTTAAATATAAAGAGAATGCGATTGTTGTTAATGCAATTGCTTCGCACCATGGTGATACAGAACCAACAAACCCTATTTCTGTCATTGTTGCCACAGCGGATGCACTTTCTGCATCACGTCCAGGAGCTCGAAGAGAGTCATTAGAAAACTATATTAAACGTCTACAAAAACTTGAAGAAATCGCAAATGAACATAAAGGTGTTGAAAAAACATTTGCTATTCAAGCAGGTCGTGAGATTCGAGTAATCGTAAATCCTGAAGAAGTAGATGATACAAAAACTTACAAAATTGCCAAAGAAGTTAAAAATAAAATCGAAGAAACGATGCAATACCCAGGAAACATTAAAGTTAATGTTATTCGTGAGGTTAGAGCGGTTAAGCTTGCAAGATAATAAATTAAGCGATTGGAATTGTCCAATCGCTTTTTTGTATATAGATTTTGAATATTTACTTCTTTAACATCATATAAAAATTATAATTAATTTTCTATGGTGTTAATAAGATAAATCTAAAACAATTTAAAAGAAGTTAACTTGATATTAGGTTGATATCTATTATATATACTAGTTCGAAACCTTATAATTAAAAAATAATAAATATGAATCTTTAAAAATATAAAAATGTATATCTATATTTATGGGATGAATATAGATATGTAATACAGTGAAATTCAGTCGAATAGTTAATGAAGTAGACAAAATGATATTTAGTTAATAATTTTTGATATATATTAAAATATAAATATATAACAAGGTGCTGTTGATACTGTGTTTGTTAATAAAATTTTGTTGTTGTATAATATCTATAGAATATTATAAGGAGACAAAAGTTATGTCAGAATATATACATACAAAGGCTTATTTAGAGCCTAATGAATTATATGAATACACTAGTAAAAAAGGTGTGGCTAAAGCTTCGGGAAGCTTAAAGTATATGTTGAGTTTAGGTTTCTTAGGGGGGCTTTTATCGCAGTAGGCTATCTTGCTTATTTAAAAGTTGCAGGATCTATCCCACATGAGTTTGGAGGATTAGGTGTATTATTAGGTGCAGCTGTCTTTCCAATTGGTTTGATATGTATATTAGTAGGTGGTGGAGAATTAATAACAAGTAATATGATGGCAGTTACATTAGCATTTTTTAATAAAAAAGTTAGTCTAGGAATGCTGGTGAAAAATTTTATTATTATAACCTTAGCAAATTTAGTAGGCGCTATTTTCGTAGCGTATTTTTTAGGACATGTGACGGGACTTACTGAAGGGGCGACATTTGCGAAAACAATAGCTACTGCTGAGTCAAAAGTTAACGCGACACTTTGGCAAGGTCTGTTTTCAGGTGTCGGGTGTAACTTGCTAGTAGGTATGGGGGCATGGTTATCATTCTGTGCTAAAGATGTAAGTGGAAAAATAATTGGGACGTGGTTTCCAATTATGACATTCGTAGCCGTTGGGTTTCAACACGTTGTAGCCAATATGTTTGTTATCCCAGCAGCAATGTTTGGTGGCGCTAATATTACACTATTACAGTTTTTTAATAATATGTGTGTAATTTTTTTAGGGAATTTTTTAGGTGGAGCACTACTAGTTGCTGGTTTATATACAATAGCTTATAAAAATAATAATTAAAAATTATAATTTAATATAACCATTGGGAAACGTTTTATTTCTAGTGGTTATATTTTTTACTTTATATTGAAAGTAGTAATATATTTGTTTAGTTATGCGAGATAAGTTTCAACTAAGTTTATTAATTTGTACAGATTTTAATAAAATCTGTATTAAAACAGGGGTTGAAAAAATGTCATTGTTATTGTATAATCTTTATTGTAGATATAGAAAAGGTTGTATCTATGTAATTATTATAAATTTTTTAAGGAGAGTGTTATTATGACAAACACTGTAGAATCTAAAGTATTTTTAGAGCCACAAGAAACTTACGAGTTAACTTGTAAAAAAGGTGTTGCTAAAGCGACTGCAAGCCTTAAATACATGTTAAGTTTAGGATTCTTAGGTGGTGCATTCATCGGGGTAGGTTTCTTAGCTTTACTTCGTGTATCAGGATCAATTCCTAAAGAATTCGGAGGAATTGGTGCATTATTAGGGGCATCTGTTTTCCCAATCGGACTTATTTGTATTTTAGTAGGTGGTGGAGAGTTAGTTACAGGTAATATGATGGCTGTAACTGTTGCATGGTTTAATAAGAAAATTAGTTTTAAACTATTAGCTAAAAACATGGTTGTTATTTCATTTGCAAACCTTGTAGGTTCATTAGTTATTGCTTATTTCTTAGGACATTTAACTGGTTTAACTGGTGGGGCTATTGCAGCTAAAACTATTTCAGCTGGTGAATCAAAAGTATACTTAACATTCTGGCAAGTATTCTTCTCAGCTGTAGGTTGTAACTGGTTAGTAGGTATGGCAGTATGGTTAAACTTCGCTGCTAAAGATGTAGGTAGTAAAATGTTTGGTGTATGGTTCCCAATTATGACATTCGTTGCTATTGGATTCCAACACTTGGTTGCGAACATGTTCGCAATCCCAGCTGCTATGTTTGAAGGTGCAAATATCTCTGTTTTACAATTTATCCAAAACATGGGAACAGTATTCTTAGGAAACTTTGTTGGAGCTGTTACTTTAGTTTCTGCTCTATACACATTTGCTTACAAAAAATAAGTTTATAAAAGTCGATAAAATATAATTTACATTAATAATATTAGCAAATAAAAATAAAGATGAAGTTGGTGTTATACTATACTTCATCTTTTTATTGTATTACATATTATTTGTACTTTGGATAAATAACAACAAGATAAAAAAGATTCCAAATTGTTTAACTTGGAATCTTTTATTTTTATATTATTCTTCTACTTTAACAACCCATCCGAATTTGTCTTCAACTTTACCAAGTTGGATACCAGTTAGTAGGTTGTAGATTTTTTGAGTCCATTCTCCTGGTTTATCATCTTTGATAAGTTCTAATTTCTTAGTACCATCGAATAATTCACCAACAGGAGCGATTACTGCAGCAGTACCACATAAGAATACTTCTTCAAGTTTTCCATTGTCATATGCTTCGTAAACTTCTTCAAGAGATAATTTTCTTTCTTCTACTTTTTCACCTAATGATTTAAGTAATTCTAATACTGATGCACGAGTGATACCTGGAAGGATTGAACCGTTTAATTCAGGTGTAACGAATGTTCCATCAATTTTGAAGAAGATATTCATTGCTCCTCCTTCTTCGATGTATTTTTGTTCTACTCCATCAAGCCATAGAGATTGAGAGTAACCAAGTTCTTGAGCTTTCTTTTGACCTTTAAGAGATCCAGCATAGTTACCTGCAGTTTTAGCGAATCCGAATCCACCACGTACAGCACGTACATATTCGTGTTCTACAAAGATTTTATTAGGTTGAAGACCAGCTTTGAAGTAGCTTCCTGATGGAGATAAGATGATTATAAACTTAACTTCATGGTTAGGGTGTACTCCAAGTGCTTCTTCAGAACCATATAAGAATGGTCTAACGTATAGTGAAGTACCTTCAGATTTTGGAATCCAGTCTTTATCGATAGAGATTAATTTTTTAAGAGCTGCTAATGCGAACTCTTCATCTAATTGTGGTAAAGCTATACGGTCCGATGATTTATTTAAACGTCTAAAGTTTTGTTCTGGACGGAATAAAACAGCTTCTCCATTTGCGTTATATGCTTTCATTCCTTCGAAAACACTTTGTCCGTAGTGTAATACGTTTAATGCAGGTGATACTGGGATAGGTCCATAAGGTACGATACGTGGATCATACCAACCTTTGTCAGATGACCAATCCATAACGAACATGTGATCAGTGAATACTGAACCGAATCCTAATTTATCATCTGGTGTTTTTTCCTTTGGATTTTTAGTAAGTTCTACTCTTATATCATTTACTGTTAGTTTTGTCATAATAATATTTCTCCTTTTATAAACAATTAATTTTTTAAATATGTTAAAGTTATTATAATACTAATCAAAGTTTTTTTCAATACTTTTCTTTAAATTTTCTGAAATTTTAATCAAAATATCCGAAATTAGATGTTGAAAATTTTCTGAAAAATGCTATAAAATTATATGTAAACATTGATTGAAATTTTATTCTATATTACTAATATGAATTCTATTTTTACTAAAAATATGATACAATATTAGTAGTATTACATTAACAATGTATCTAATATAATAAGGAAGGAAGATAAATTTATGGAAATTAAAAAATCATTAGAAAATAAGTTCAACACGTCACTTGCAAACCTTACAGGTTCACCGATAAGAGAGTTTGATAGATATGCTTCTTCTATAGAAGGAATTATCAAATTAACTTTGGGAGAGCCAGATTTTGACACTGCAGAAGAAGTTAAAGAAGCTGCTAAACGCGCTTTAGATAATAATAGAACACACTATTCAGTAAATAATGGTATTGCTGAGTTACGTACAGCATGGGCTGCGAATTTAGAGAAAAGATATAACTTAAATTATAGCCCTGATGAAATTATCGTAACAATAGGGGCATCGGCTGCGATAGAACACACAATTTCTGCTGTTACTAACGAGGGAGATACTATCTTAGTAGTAACACCATACTTCTCAGCTTATGAGGGAGTTGGTATTTTAAATAAATGTAATATCAAATTTATAGATACAGTTGACAATGGATTTAAAGTTCTTCCTAGCGATTTAGAAAAAGCTTTAGAAGAAAATAAAGATGCAAAAGCAATATTAATTAACTATCCAAATAACCCAAGTGGTGTTACATATACAAGAGAAGAAGTTAAAGCTATTGCTGATGTATTAGGAAAATATGATATTTTTGTAATTAGTGATGAAATATATGGGGATATTACATATAATTACAAACACACATCATTAGCGGAATTTATTCCGGAACAAACTGTTCTTATTAGTGGATTATCTAAATCTCATGCTATGACAGGATGGCGTGTAGGATTCATCGCAGCTCCATTAGCGATGATTAGAAAAATTGGAGTATTCCACTTATTTACAGTTTCTGGTGCAGCTACATTTATTCAAGACGCAGCGGTAGTAGCACTTAATGATGAAAATGTGGATAAATACAATAGACATATGATTGAGACATATAGAGAAAGAAAAGATTATATGGTTCCAAAACTACGTGAATTAGGATTTGAAATTCCTGAAATCGATGGAGCGTTTTATATCTTTGCTAAAATTCCAGCTAAGTACCGTGATTTAGGTGCTATGGAGTTCTGTAAAATATTAGCGAAAGAAGCTCGTGTTGGAGTTATTCCGGGAACAGCTTTTGGTAGCGCATATAATGACTTCTTTAGAATTAGTTATGCAACAAGCATCGAGAATATTAAAGAAGCAGTTGAAAGAATTTCTCAATTTATGAATAAATAATATAGTAGAAAGGTTATTCGAATGAAAGGTAAATTCATAACAGTAGAAGGTTCAGATGGTTCAGGTAAAACGAGCTTTATTAACTTTGCTACAGAGTATTTAACAAGAAAAGGTTATAAGGTTATTACAACACGTGAACCTGGAGGAACAGATTTTAGTGAGAAAGTTCGTGAACTTTTATTTGATAGTTCTAACGATATTGACGCTAAAACTGAAAGTTTGCTATTTTGTGCAAGTAGACGCGATCATATTGTAAAAAAAATACTTCCACATGTAAATGAAGGTTATATAGTTATATGCGATCGTTTTGTTGATAGTTCAGTAGCTTACCAATCTTATGGTCGTGGACTTAGTAAACAAGATATATTGGATATTAATGCATATGCTACTGATAACTTAGAACCTGATTTAACTTTATACTTTTCAGTAGACGTTGAGGTAGGTCTAGCTCGTACAAAAAATAGAGACGACAATAACCGTATGGATCAGGAAAGTTTAGACTTTTATAAAAATGTAAAACGAGGTTATGATGACCTTTCGAAAGAGAATACAGAGCGCATCAAAGTAATTGATGCAAGTGATACTTATGAAAATGTTCAAAAACAAGCACTTTCAATACTGGAAGGATTTTTAGACAATGAACTTTAGTAAAGATGAAATTGTAATAAAATCTTTAACAAATACATTAAAAACTAATAAACTATCCCATGCCTATCTAGTGATAGGCGAGGATAGTTTATATTCTGATGAGTTTATTTTAAGTTTTGTTAAAGCAATATTTTGTTTAGAAAATAAAAATAAAGAATTTTTTAGTTGCGAGAGCTGTAACAATTGTCGCAGTATAAATCACGGCAACTATGTAGATTTTTATAAATTAACTAGTGATACTTCTATAAAAAAAGATGAAATTCAAACATTGAAATCTGACTTAAGTATTAAATCATTTTATGGTAAAAAAATATATTGGATAAAAGATATCGAAAAAATGACAGAACAAGCTGCAAATAGCTTGCTTAAGTTTTTAGAAGAACCTGAAGACGATATTATTGCTATTCTTAGCTGTAAAAATATTAGTGCAGTATTACCGACTATTATTTCACGATGTCAACAGATAAAATTAGTAAGGCAGAGTGAAGATAGGGAAGTTACAGAAAATGAAGAAATAATAAAGATTGTTTCTGAATATGTAAAAAGATATAGTAGGAAGCCACATATGGCTAATATCTATGTTCTAGGCTTACTTAAAGTTAAGGAAGATATATTAGAGTTTTTTAAATATTTGAGCATTAAAACTACAAACAGTTATTCTGAATCTAGTCAACATGACATAGTGAACATAAGTAAAGTTCAAGAGAAAGTACTGCTTGCTTTAGCTGATTTAAATGCTAATGTTAATGCAACATTAGTTTTAGAAAAATTTTTATTTACAGTTTTATTGGATAAAATCAATTTAGATTTTTTATTGCGAGGTTAGTATGGAAGAGAATTTGAGAGTAGATTTAGTTTCAAAAAATTTTAAAATTTTGCAGAAGGTTGATTATTATAGTATGTCAACAGATTCTTTTTTACTTCCTTATTTTGCTAATGTACCGAGAAGTTTCAAAAAAAGTATAATTGAACTTTGTAGTGGTAATGGTGGGATTTCGATTATTCTAAGAGAAAAATCAGATGCTAAAGTTGAAATGTTAGAAATTCAAGAAGACTTAGTTGAACTTACTAAAAAAAGCATAGAACTTAATGGAATTACGAATATAGAAGTAAGAAATGGTGATGTAAAAAATGTGAAAGAATACTATAAGCCATCATCGTTTGATTATGTAATTTGTAATCCACCGTACTTTCCAGTGGAGAATATGCCGAATCAACGTGAAAAGTTAAATCATAATATTTCACGTCATGAACTTTTATGTAATTTAAGTGATATTGTAAAAGCAATAAGATATTTGGTTAAACAAAATGGTAAGTTTGCTATGGTACATCGAACATACAGGATAAGTGATATTATTTCTGAATGTGAAAAAAATGGCTTAGCTATTAAAAGAATTAGATTTGTTTATAGCAAAGAAACAAGTGATACTAGTAAAATAGTATTAATTGAAGGAAGTATCTCGAAAGTTAGTGATATCAAAGTAGAACAACCATTTTATATTTATAATGAAGATGGAAGTTATACAGATGAAATGAAGAAAGTGTATGGTATTTATGAGTAGTTTTATGTATGTAGTTGAGTGTAGTGATAAAACTTGGTATACTGGATATACGACTGATATTGTTAGACGAATAAAAACTCATAATGCAAAAAAAGGTGCGAAATACACTAGGGTTAGAGTGCCGGTAAAACTTTTGTACTTTGAAGAATTTGAAACTAAAAGTGAAGCGACGAGAGCTGAAAGTTTATTTAAGAAATTAACACGTACTAAAAAAGAAGAATTTATTTTATTAAATTTAGATGCAAGTAAAAGGCAAGAAGTAAAAGGTTTAAATAAAAAAATAGAGGAAAAATAAATGTTATATTTAGTAGGAACGCCAATAGGTAATTTGGAAGATATTACTTTAAGAGCATTAAGGGTGCTAAAAGAAGCGGATATTATAGCTTGTGAAGATACAAGAAATACACAAAAATTATTGAATCATTATGAAATAAAAGGTAAAAAACTACTTAGTTACCATGAACATAATGAAGATAAGATGAGTGATAAAATAATAGAATACTTAGAAGAGGGATTAGAAATAGCATTGGTAACAGATGCTGGGATGCCATGTATTTCAGATCCAGGGTATGTACTGGTGGAAAAGGTGAAGGGAGCAGGACTTGATGTTGTTGCTTTACCTGGTGCTAATGCTGGACTTACTGCATTAGTGGCAAGTGGAATAGAATCATATAATTATACTTTTTATGGATTCTTACCACGAAAAACTAAAGAACTTAAACAAAAGTTAGAAATTATTTTAAGCTCGAAAACAACTGGTATTTTGTATGAGAGTCCACATAGGGTGAAAAACTTAGTGGAAGAAATCGTAAAAATATCCCCAACAAGAAAAATTGCAGTAGCGAGAGAACTTACAAAGATGTTTGAACAAATTGAAACATTTGAAGCTAGTATAATATTAGATATGTTGGGTGAAGAGATTAAGGAAAAAGGGGAGTTTGTTGTTATTATTTCTCCTTCAAAAGATGAAGAAAAAGATGAATTTAATCTTGATGATATTGTAGAAATAATTTATGAAAAAGTACAAAATGGTGAAAAAAAATCAGAAGCTATTAAAAATACTGCTAAAGAATACGGCATAAATAAAAAAGAGGTTTATAGTTTATATCATGAAAAATATGATTAATTTCATAATAGTAAATGTATTGATAATAATATTTTTAATTGCCGCAATTCACATAAAAATATTTTTCCTACCTTTAACAGTATTTGTATTCTTAAATATATATCTAATATATAGAAGAAGTTCAGATTTAGATAAAAATGAACAGAAGAAAAAAATTATGTTGCACAATGTTAAGAATTCTCTAGGTGTGATTCTAGGATATACTGAAGCTCATAATGATGAATTAATTACAAAAGAGGAACTTGATGAACGAATTAATGAAGAAATTCAAGAGATAGTTTCAATGATAAAAGACGAGATCTATAAGTAGAACTCGTCTTTTTGTTTTGTATTACTCATTATAACTATTTATTATTCTTTGACTTTCTCTAGCTTTTTTTCTACGTTTTTTCCATGTGTTAGCAGAGAAGAATACTATTAATGGCATCAATTCTAAACGACCTAATAGCATTGAGATAGATAATATAATTTTAGTAAAATATGGTATTTGTGAGAAGTTACTCATTGGACCATAGTGATTGAATGCTGGTCCAGCGTTACTGATTGATGTAACTGTTAAAGAAATTGCATCTTCAAAGTCATTGATTTGGAATGTTATTAAGAATAATATTATCACATATACAAATCCGAATAATAGTAAATAGTTAGAAAGTGGAGTAGTGTCTTTTATTACTTTTCCATCGATTTTAACCATCGCTATTTTTCTAGGGTTTAAAGCTTTACTTATACTTAGTTTGGCATTTTTTACGAAGAAAATAAGTCGTGGAATTTTTATTCCACCAGCAGTTCCTCCTGTACAACCTCCAACGATCATCAGTATTAAGATTATCATTTTTGAAAATACTGGCCAAATGTTAAAGTCATTATATGTAAAACCTGTAGTGGAAACAACAGATGAAACTGTGAAAAATACATCTAATAAACTATGGTTTGGCGTATCATATGAACGATAAATATCTAGAAACATGATTACAGAAAGTATACCAATCATTCCAAAGAACCATCTAAGTTCTTCACTTTTTAGAACTTTGAAGTATCTTTTAAAAATAATAAAATATAATAAACTTAAATTCATTGAGAAAATAAGCATAAAGATAGCGATTACTACTGTAACATAAGTACTGTTATAATATGCGATTCCTGCATTTCTTACTGAGAAGCCACCGGTTCCAGCAGTAGAGAAAGCTAGGTTTATACTATCAAAAAATCCAACGCCACCAAACATTAAGAATATAAATAAAAGTACTGTAAGTGCTATATATATTCCATATAGATAAATTGCTGTTTGTTTCATAGAAGATACAACTTTCCCGAAATAAGGACCAGGTACCTCGGCTTTTGCTATATGAATAGTATGAGGGGATCTTGGTAAAATTGCTAGAGCGAATACAATAACCCCCATACCACCTATAAAGTGGGTGAAACTTCTCCAAAATAGTAAACTTTTGCTTAAAGTCTCAATATCTTCTAAAATAGTTGAACCAGTAGTTGTAAAGCCACTTACTGTTTCGAAGAAACTATCTATATAGTGAGGTATTTCTCCTGAAATATAGAAAGGAAGTGCTCCAAGAATTGAAAAGATAACCCAAGTAAGAGTAACTATCACATACCCCTCTCTTTTGTAGAAATCACGTTCGGTAACATCTTTTGTTAAAAAATGTAGTAATAATGATATTATAAAACATATCATTATAGTAATTAAAAATGAGTTAGTCACATAAGTAGGTTCTTTATATATTAATGAAATAATTGTAGGAAGTATTAGTAAAGCGGCTAAAAGAATTAGCATTTTACCTAGAACATTAAAAATCATTTTAAAATTCATAGATTACCTCCTAGCAAGAATATCATCGATATGTTCAATTTTCTGTTGATAACTAACTACAACGACATTATCATTCACTTTAATTTCATCATCACCATTTGGGAAGATTTGTCTATTATTACGAATTATAAATGCTATAAGAGTATTATCATTAATATCAAGATCTTTCAATTTAATACCAATAACTTTTGAATTTTCGCTTGAGATTTTGAACTCAATTACCTCAGCGTTATTATTCGCTATTCTATAGAAATTCTCTATATCTGTAGTACGACTACATTGTAAAGATTTTGTATGTTTTTTTATTATATTTCCCACGATTTCTTTAGGAGTAATATATGAATATTGACCGATATCCTCAGCTATCTGTTTTAGAGATGCACGATTAACTTTTGCTACAGTTTTCTTAATACCAAGTTTATGTGCGTATATATTAATTATAATATTTTCTTCATCTAAACCAGTTAAAGATATACAACTATCGAAAGTCTGAATACCTTCTTCTATTAAAGTATCACGATCGCTTCCGTCAGCCCAAATAACATCTATTTCAGGATATGTCTCACTCAAAGAAATTGCTTTTTCTTTATCAATTTCTATTACTTTAGTGTAGAAAGAAGCTTTTTGTAAAAATTCCACAAGATAGTAGGCTACTTTTCCTCCACCTATTATTAAAGATGAAGTTATTTTCTTTTCTAAATTTTCTTTATTTCCTAATAGTTTATAGAATTTCTTTAGATTTTTATTTGAAGCAGTTATATGAACTTTATCTCCAACTTCAAATATATAATTCCCACGAGGAACGAATACTTCTCCCTTTCTTTCAACTAAACATACTAGGGAAGGGAAATCAATGTATTTTCTAATATCAATAAGTGAAACCCCCTTTAGTAAACTATTTTCATTTATTAATACTTCTAGAATATTAAATTTATTGTTTGAAAAACTTTCTACTTTTGTTGCGGTAGGATACTTAAGCATATAGAAAATTTGCTTAGCTGCTTCGTACTCAGGGTTAACCATAAGATCTATTCCTAGAGATTGTTTAATAAATTCTTTTGTTTTAGAATATTCAGGGTTACGAATTCTTGCTATCGTATATTTTGCTCCTATTTGTTTAGCTGCAATACAAGATATCATGTTTATTTCATCACTAGTAGTTACTGAAATAAACATGTCAGAATTAGCTGCATCTGCTTCTAATAATATGTCTGAATTTGCTCCGTTACCGATTAATCCATTTATATCATATGTTTCAACAAGTTTTTCAACACGACGTTCATTTGTATCTATAATTGTGACTTCATCAAACGTGTTAGAAAAATCGGCACAAAGAAGCTCTCCGACTTTACCGCCACCGACTATAATTACTTTCACTTTCATACTCCTTTTTTAAATGATATTCATATTATAACCTAAATTAATAGAATTTTCTATACCATATGATTTTACTAATGACTGACGTGATATAATAGGTGGATTTAAGGAAGAGTCTGATTTAAATTGTATCTTATCAAAATGTATAAATATAATCTTCTAAAAATATCATTTTATGTGAGTTTGGAATTGTTAATCATTAGACTATAGAATTGATAACAGTGATATTATAATAAAATTTGTCATTATAAAATCTAAATGTATGATTGTAGAAATAATATAATATTAATTTTGAGAGGAAAAATTAACTTAGTGTGATAATATAAATATTTTAACAAAGTCTATCAAAATCCCTTTGTTTATGTTATAATTAGTGTTGGGAAATAATCTATTCATTTATTCTTAATGGTAAATTGAGGAAGAGGAGGAGTAAGGTGGCAAAAATATCTAAACAAGACATTGACTATATTTTTGATAATATTGATATAGTTAGTCTAGTTAGTGAATATGTCAAATTAGAAAAAAGAGGACAAAATTATTTAGGTTTATGTCCGTTTCATAATGAGAAAACACCATCGTTTACTGTTTCTCCAGAGAAAAAAATAGCCCATTGTTTTGGATGCGGTAAAGGTGGAAATATTTTCCAATTTGTTTCGCTAATTGAAAATATTACGTATAATCAGGCGATCGTAAAGCTTGGGGCAAGGTTAGGACTGAATATAGAGTCAAAAGTGAATTTAGAAGCTAATTACGATTTAAATAATGAGCTGGACATAATGTATTATGGGCACATGCTTTTAGCAGATTATTATAACTATATTTTACTAAATACAAAAGAGGCTGAAGAAGCGCTTAATTACTTATTGAATAGGGGACTTAGCATAGATGTTATTAAACACTTCAATATAGGTTATGCTCCCCGAGATAATAATATAGCTTTAAACTTTTTTAATTCTAATCAAATTAGCTTAGATTTAATGGTTGAAGCTGGGCTATTAGGAAAAAATGAAAGTGGCAATTATTATGATGTTTTTAAAGACAGAGTAATGTTTCCTATAAAAAATAATCAAAATCAAGTTGTAGCATTTTCGGGTAGAACTATGTCTACGGATAAAAGTGTTGCGAAATACTACAATACGCATGAAACGAAAATTTTTGAAAAAAGAACAGTCTTATATAACTTCTCGGATGCGAGAGCTTTTATAGCTAAAGAGAATGAAGTAATATTATGTGAAGGTTATATGGATGTTATTAAAGCTCATCAAAATGGTATAAAGAATGCTGTTGCTTTGATGGGGACAAATATAGACAATAATAAATTAAAAGAGATTTTATCACTTGTGAAGAAGGTCACATTAAGTTTAGACAATGATGACGCTGGTTCAAAAGCACAGATAGAAATTGGGAATAGGATTATCCAGACAACAGATAATGTCTATAAATTAAAATTTTCTGGATCTAAAGATTTAGATGAGTTTTTATCAGATAAAAATTCTAAAAATAAAGATTTTGATGCTGTAAACTATATTAAAAATAATAAAGAACACTTTATTAATTATAAAATTAAATATTGTAAAAATGATTCTAAGACTAATATTGAACTAAGAATTCAGTATAAAAACGAATTACTTAAAAATATTGCTTATATGGAAGATGAATCATTAAGATACATATTGCTTACTAATTTGGCAGAGGAGTTCGGAATCGAGCGACAAGTTCTTCTTAGAGAATTAGGTCAAGTGAATGTGAAAAGAAAACAACCGGCTGTTGAATGGGTAGCGCCATCTAATCCAGAACAGTTGTTTAGAGTAACGAATTATGACAAAAAGGTGTGCAAGTTATTTAAATACTTTTTTGTTGATAGGGCATTGTTTATTGAAAAATATAATGATCTAGAGAAATGTAATTTCCCACAAGAAGTATTTGTGAATCTTATGGATTTCTTGGTTATTTACTATAATAATAATCTTGAGTTTCATATTCATAAATTCATTCATAGTATTGAAGATGATGAGGTTGTCAGACTTGCAACTTATATTGATGAAACAGATTTTCTAATAGAAGAAAATCCAACTGTAGAAGTTGTAAGCGACTATATCAAGTATTTTTCAGATAATCAAATTACATTAGAAGAGATAAAAGACAGACTTAGGGTTGCGATTCAAGAAATGGATGTGGAAACTCAAAAAGAATTGCTGTCACAGTTGAAAAAGTATAAGAAATAGAAGGAGAAGAACATGGCTAAGAAAGCAAAAGATTTTGAAACAATAAAAAAAGAATTGTTAGAAAAAGGTAAAAAACAGGGTGAATTAACTCAAGAAGAGATTGTAGATGCATTGTCAAAATTAGACATTTCTTCAGAAGCGATGGATGATTTTTATGAAGAGTTAAATAGTGAAGATATTATTTTAATTAATGCAAATCATGTAGAAGAAGAGGAAGAGGAACTAGATTTAGAAGATTTATCAGTTCCAGCTGGAATCAGAACAAATGACCCTGTAAGAATGTACCTAAAAGAAATTGGTAAAGTTCCTTTATTATCAAAAGAAAAAGAATTAGAACTTTCAAAAATTATTGAAACAGGAACAGAAGCGGAAAAAGAACAAGCTAAAAAAGATTTAGCTGAAGCTAACTTACGTCTTGTAGTAAGTATTGCAAAACGTTATGTAGGACGTGGAATGTTATTCCTAGACTTAATCCAAGAAGGAAACATGGGATTAATTAAAGCTGTTGAAAAATTTGATTACTCAAAAGGATTCAAATTCTCAACATATGCAACATGGTGGATTCGTCAAGCGATTACTCGTGCTATTGCCGACCAAGCTAGAACAATTCGTATCCCTGTTCACATGGTTGAAACAATTAACCGTCTGATTCGTATTCAAAGACAATTACTTCAAGATTTAGGGCGTGAACCTAAACCAGAAGAAATCGCTAAAAAAATGAATATGACTCCAGAAAAAGTACGTGAGATACTAAAAATAGCTCAAGAACCTGTATCATTAGAAACACCAATTGGTGAAGAAGATGATTCACATTTAGGAGATTTTATCGAGGATAAAGATGCACAATCTCCAGTAGAGCATGCGGCTAACGAATTATTAAAAGAACAACTAGAAGAGATTTTAGAAACTCTTACTGATCGTGAAGAAAATGTATTAAAACTACGTTTCGGCCTAAAAGATGGTAAGACTCACACACTTGAAGAGGTTGGTAGTGCGTTTGGAGTAACACGTGAACGTATCCGTCAAATTGAAGCGAAAGCTATTAGAAAATTAAAACACCCATCTAAGCTTAATAAACTAAAAGGGTTTATGGAGTAATATTTAATTGAATTGCTTAAATTGATTAAACTTATAATAATGGCAATGGATAGTATTTAAAGAAATTATTATAACAGTAAAAAGGCAGTCTAAAGACTGTCTTTTTATTTATGAAAAATTTCTATTTTAAAATATATATTTGTTGAAACTAAGATATTATTGTATATAAATTTTTTTAACATTTTTTTAATGTAATCGATATAATTTATCATTTGAAATCAACTTTACGTATTATAAAATAATAAAAGAATAAAAGTAAAATAATCATGTATAATTTTTCTGTTATAGTACATAAAATTTTAAAAATAGGAAAATATATTTATGGTGTAAAATTGGCGCTAACGCAACATTTCAGAAATAAATTGATTTTTATAAAAGCTTAGTATATAATGTAATTGTAAATACATAACGAGGATAAATTAAGGAGGAAAATGTTATGGAAAAAAAAGAAAAAATGAAACATCCCAAAGGTCTTCATTTAGTAAATTTAACAACTGTTATACAAAACTTTTATGCTTATGGTATCATCGGGTTCATGATTCTGTTCTTCACAACAGGGACTTCGGAAGGTGGATTAGGTCTTGAAAAAGGATTTGCGGTAACTTTATACGGTTACTATGCCGCTGCAGGATATATGATGGCTCTTATTGGTGGTTGGTTAGCCGATAAATATCTAGGTCTTCAAAAATCTATCATCTTAGGGACATTGTTTAGTTGTATAGGTTATATTGCATTATACTTTTCAACTAGTGAATTATGGACAGTAATTTCAAGTTTAATTCTTTTATTAGTTGCAGCGGGTATTGGTAAAGGGAATATCAGTGCTATAGTTGGTGCTCTTTATGAGCGTGACCAAGTTACAATGAAAGATGCAGCATATAGTATCTTCTATATGGCGATTAACATTGGTAGTTTATTTGGACCAATAGTATTTGGATTAATTACAGATAGCTGGTTTGCAAATGTTGCTAATGACGGAAAAATTGTTTCTTATGGATATCGTGTTGGATTCTTAGCTGCTGCTGCTCTAGCATTCTTACAATTTGCAGTATTCGCATTCTTTGCACCTACTTGGTTAAAAGATAAAGGTAAATATCCAACAGCAAGTAAAACTGCTAAAAAATCAGTTAACCATCCATTAACAAAAATTGATATGGATAGAATGAAAGCTATGGCAGTAATGTTTGTATTCTCAACTTTATTCTGGGCAGCTTGGTTCCAAACTCAAACTTCATTTGCAATTTTAACTCAAAAAGCTGTAGATAGAAATATTTTTGGTTGGACAGTACCAACACCATGGTTAGTATCATTTAATGGTCTGTTATGTGCAATACTAGCTCCAGTATTTGGTGCATTCTGGGTTAAACTAAGTAAAACTAAACGTGGAGATTTAGATACTGGTACAAAAATGGGACTAGGAATGATTATTTCAGGATTAGCTTTCGTTGTAATGGTATTAGGTCTAAATACAATCAATGGTGACGTAGAAAGTGGAATGAAAATTAACATCATGTATGTTCTTTTAACATATGTATTATTAACAGTTGGGGAACTATTCTTATCTCCGATCGGAATGGCAATGTTTAATAAACTTGCTCCAGCCAAATATGCATCATTAGCTATGGGTATCTGGTATTTAACATTCTCATTAGCAAATATTATTTCTGGATATTTAGCTAAATTAACAGTTCAATTAAACTATACTCAAGTATTTACTTATATTGGAGGGGTAGTTATTGTTCTAGGTGTAGTATTAGTTCTTCTTAAAGGATACTTAAATAAATATATGCATATTGATAAATTAGAAGAAGAAGCAAAAGCTATCGCTGATGCTGAAGAAAAAGAAGCTGAAGTAGCTTAATAAAAAATTTGAAGACGATAATAAAAACTCAAGGTTATTACGGATGTGATAGCCTTGAGTTTTGTTTTTTTTAGTATTTACGTAGCAATTGAATTTATTATCTAATTAATAATGGATAAAAATATCACCCTGCTCATTAGCTGGTCTAAACAGTGTAATTATAAAAGAAAAAACAGCTATTATCGATGGGATGAATATCCAACAAAATAATAGGCACAGTATTCCTTTAAAATTTTTACCTACATAAAAATATTGTATTCCAAAATGTCCTAAGAAGAATGTAATTAGAAGATATACAACTTTATTAACATATCTTCCTGGGATGTATCCACGGTTCATATTAGGATCATAGTAATATTTAGTCATAAATTGACCTCCATTTGGATTGATTAAGCATATAATACCATAAATTATAGTAGTGTTCAATAAATAATTATCAGTGAATTATTTTATAGGTGTTAAAACTATTCTCAAAAATAAAAAAAGTACTTAACAATCTTTATTAAGATTAAATTAAGTACTTAAAAATTATTTTTTAGTTTTTAGGTTTTCTTTCCAATCTTGTAGACCATTTTTTAGCATATATACATTTGTATATCCGTGCTTTTTAAGAGTTAGTGCAGCACGAGGAGCTAATGTTCCATTTTTATCGCAAAGATAAATAGGTTGGTCTTTTCTTAAAGATGTATAAAGGAAATTGAATTGAGAAGATGGCATGTTACGAGCACCGTTGATGTGAGCGTATTTAAAATCTTCTTTTTCTCTAACGTCAATTAATTGAACTTTTCTAAGATTTTTTCTAAATTCTTCGTAAGGAAGTTTTGTTACAGCACCTTTTAATCTGAAGTAATTAAAAAGTCCAACTGCTCCTAAAACAACCACTAAAACTATTGTTGATAGTAAAAATGATGACATAATGAACTCCTTTTTATTGTAATATCTGTAAATGAATTATATCATAATTTGAATATTTCTTCAATATTGTTTATAATTATTATGAATGCTAAAAGTACAAACTAAATTTATTGGAGAAAAAATGATCACATCAGTTAGTAATAAGAAAATTAAAGATATACAAAAATTAAAAGAAAATAAAAATATAAAAAAATATGGAAAGTATTTAATAGAAGGGAAACATCTTGTTGAAGAGGCTATGAAAGCAAGCGTAGTTGATGAAATAGTGATTTCAGAAGACTTTGAGGAGTGTAGTCTGATAGATGCTTTTGATGGAGAAGTTACTAAAGTTGCAAACAGTGTAATGAAACATTTATCTGATACTATAACTACACAAGGAATAATAGGGGTATGTAATATAGATAAAAAAGAACTAGACATAAAAAAATATAAGAAAGTTCTTATTCTAGACAAAGTTCAAGATCCGGGCAATTTAGGTACTATTATCAGAACTGCTGATGCATTTGCTTTTGATTGCATTATCCTTGGAAAAGGTACTACGAGCTTATATGGACAAAAGGTCATTAGAAGTACACAAGGAAGTAATTTCCATATAGATTGTTTTGACAATGTTGAACTTGTGGATTTACTTGGAAAAATGACAGATTTTAGTGTTTTTGCAACAAGTTTAAAAGCTGATAAATATATAGAACAATTAAATAATATTACAGGAAATGTTGCGGTAATATTTGGTAATGAAGGTGCTGGAGTAAGTGAAGAAATTTTAGATAAAGTAAATAACTTGCTTAAAATATCGATGCCTGGTAAAGCGGAGAGTTTGAATGTCTCAATAGCTGCGGGTATTGTAATGCATTATATTTCTTCTAATTTAAAATAATAAATTTACTATTTTTTATAAGTGTGGTATTATTGTAATTGTGAAAATAAAGAGAGAGGTGAAATCTAATGTTAAAAACTATAGCAGTAGATAAAAAAGGAAACATACTTACTGATGTTAGTTTAGAAAGACTTAAAGATCAGGATATAGCATGGTTTTGGGTTGATTTTGATACGCCAACACGTAGTGAAATCAATTTGCTATCTACATTCTTCAAGTTCCACGAACTTTTAATTGAAGACTGTTTAACACTTTTACAAAGACCAAAAATTGAAATTACAAGACAACAAATATTCTTAGTATCTCATGTTTTGAAAAATATTGATGATGATTATGAAACTTTGAATATGTTTGTTGGAAAAAATTATATCGTAACGTTTCACCTCTCACATATACGTTATGTTAATAAGATTATACCGAAGATTTTACAACGTGGTGCAGAATATTCACCTTTACATGTAATGCACATGCTTGTTTCAGAGATTGTAGAAGGATACATACCTATAATTTCAAAAATCGAAAATCGTCTGGATGAAATAGAAGAGACAGACTCATATACTTCAGGAAGTAAGATAATGGATGAGGTATTTGACCTTCGAAGTGATTTGTTAAAACTTAGACGTGGATTATTACCGACTCGAGAGCTTATTCATAGATTCTTAGTTTCTCGTCGTGTCGAAATGACTGATAATGATAGAAAGTATTTCCACGATATATATGATGACCTTGTTCAACAAACAGAGATTATAGAAGCGAACCGTGAGTTAGCTAGTGATATCCGTGAAAACTTCATGACATACAACTCATTAAAATCGAACAATATTATGATGACCCTAACGGTTATATCTACAATTTTCCTTCCGTTAACCTTCATAGTTGGATGGTACGGTATGAACTTTAAAAATATGCCAGAGTTAGAATGGCATTATGGATACTTTTTAGTAGTTGCTATAATGTTCGGTATTGCGCTTGGAATGCTTTGGTTCTTCAAGAAAAAAGGTTGGCTTGATATGTTTAAATAACATATTAAGTATAGAGGATTACTTATGAGTATTTTTAAACTGACAGTTTTGTTTTTTATGATATTATTAGCGAATTTCTCTATATTAAGAATTGATTTTGGAAAATTTTTCAAGAAAAACAGTATTAGAGAAATTAAAGTTTTTGTAAGTCTAGCTTCTTTTGCGCTGGGGTATATTGCTTATAAGACCATTATTACAATTTATGAATTATCTTTAACTATAGTTAAGTAATTCAATAGAAAGGAAATTGTATGGATAAAGAATTAGAAAAAAATAATAGAGAATCAAGATTAGAAAAATCTAGAGAAGATAAATTATTAGCTTTTATTGGAGGAAAATTCATAATCTATATATTATTAATAGTTATTTTATTAGGAATCGCTATTTATTTATATACAGAAATTTCTTATATATTTACTCCAATTAATACAATAATTTCTAGTATAATTACACCGATAATAGTAGCGTATGTATTTTATTACATGTTAAATCCACTTGTAAATTTCTTTTCTAAGAAAATTTCAAGATTTTCAGCGAGTCTACTTGCGATTTTAGTTGGTATAATTACGATACTAATTGTTATTATTGGAGTAGTACCTATAATTGTTGAACAAACACAAAACTTGATTACTGCAATGCCTAGATATATTGAAATTGTAAAAGGATATTTAGAAGAATATTCTGATAATGCTTATGTCCAAGTAGTTGTAGAGTATGTTAATACGAACTTAAATGCTTCAAAAATTAGTGCAAGATTGATTACGATTGTAACATCGGTTGCTCAGGGGATAGTTTCATCTATTTCTTCAACGGCTTCGGTGTTGGTAACTATGCCATTTGTTCTATTTTTCTTATTAAAAGATGCATCTAAATTCAATAAGTTTGTAATAAGTTTATTACCTAAAAAATTAGAAAAACCAGTTGCAGAAACAATTGATGAAATTGATGAAAAAGTTGGATCTTATATTCAAGGACAAATGTTAGTGTCATTATGCATAGGAGTAATGTTATTTATAGGGTATAATGTAATAGGGTTACACTACGCATTTTCACTAGCTACTATTGCTGCATTTTTAAGTATAGTTCCTTATTTAGGACCGGTTATCGCCATTACACCTGCCATGTTAGTTGCGGCATCAACAAGTTGGGTTATGGTAGTTAAAATGTTGGTAGTTTGGGGAGTTGTACAGTTTTTAGAAGGAAATATAATTTCTCCTAACATAATGGGACGAAGCATGAATATGCATCCTTTAACGGTTATTTTTGTAATCTTGATAGGGGTGAATATTTCGGGTGTAGTTGGGGCAATCTTAGGAATACCTGTTTATTCAATTTTAAAAGTTTTAATTTCTAAACTTTTAATTTCTCTAAAAGATAGATACGATAAATTTTATGGATAATTGATAAAATGAGCTTTAGAGTTTATAACTCTAAGGTTCATTTTTATTTTTGAACTTAAGAAATGGGTGTTTGATCTGGATGTAATTTAATAAGTTAATTAATGATTATGATGGTATAGATTAATTTTAGAAATGTATTTTGAAATATTAATATAATTTAAGTAGATATTAGTAAATCATTTTCATTATTGCTAGAAATATGCTATAATATTGTAGTTAAATATTAGTAAGTTGAGGTTTAAGAATATGAGTATGATGAAAAAATTTAATAATTTATTCGTTAATGAAGATGATTTTGAAGATGAAGTAGTAGAAAGAGAAGAAGTAAGACAAGAACAACCGAAACCAAGAGTTGTAAAAAAGGAGAATCTAGTGCAAAGTAAACAAAATGTACAAAGTCAACCATCAGGAAGAACAAATAATGTAATCTTAACAGAACCATTAGTTTTTGCTGATAGTAAAGATATAGTTGACGATATTAAACGTAATAAAGTAGTAATTATTAATCTAAGTAAATTAGATGTTGAAACTTCAGATAGATTGTTAGACTTTATTTCAGGTGGAATTTATGCACTTGGAGCAAGATTAAAAACTATAGGTGAAGATATTTACCTATGTGTTCCTAATGGAGTTGAAGTGTCAGGAGACTTTTACGAAGGAGAGTATTAATTTTGCTAAATATAACAGAATATTTTTGGGTGTATAAATTCATAATTTATTTATTTAATTTTTATGAATACAGTATGCTAGCGTATATTTTAACATCATGGGTACCGCAAATCAAAAATAATTTTATAGTAGAATTTCTAGAAGCTATTTGTGAACCGTATTTAAAACTATTTAGAAAGTTCATACCACCTATTGGAATGTTGGATATTTCACCTGTCGTAGCGCTTATTGTATTAAGTGTAATACAAAACCTTATAATAGCATTGTTGTTTAAAACAGTATAGTATTATGAAAAAATTAAATTTTTTACAGCAAGCGTCAGTAGAACAAAAAGAAGTAGCCGAAAAACTTTTGCAGAGTATAAGTTTTGTGGAAAATAGAAATACTGTTACAAAGTTTCTAACTAATTTCGAACAGGTAATTTTAGAACAAATAGTTGCATATAATTATAGTGATTTTAAAATAGAATTTTTTGGTGGATATAATGATGCTGAGAAAAAGAAAGTAAAGATTATTTCTAATGAATATTATGATATAGATTATGATATTGTTTGCTTGAAAGCTAAATATAATAATAAATTTAACAAGATAGAGCATAGAAATATTTTAGGTGCAATTCATAACCTAGGTATTAATATAAATAGATTTGGGGATATCGTTGTTCTTGAGAATGAAGTTTATATTTTTGTTGATGAAGAAATTGCAGATTTTATAGCGATGGAATTTACAAAAGCGGGTAGGGTAAACCTGAATTTCGAAAGAGTTGAATTAGCTGATGTTGCTATAGAAAAGAAATATGAAGATTTTGAAATAGTAAGTTCCTCATTTAGATTAGATTCAATAGTAGCGAAAATTACTAATAAATCTCGAAGTAAGGTGAAAGAGTTCTTAGATCAAGATTTTATAAAGTTAAACCATGTAATCGTTAGAAATGGCGAAAAAAATTGTACAATTCAAGATATAATTTCTATTAGGAAGTACGGCAGATTCGTGGTTAAAGAATACAAACAAAACAAAAAGAGTTTAAAATATAGAATTACAATATCAAAATTAATTTAATCAAATGATTGTCTCAAAATCGACATAAAGTCGTATTATGAGACAATTTTTTTATTGTTTTTAAAATGAGCGTTTTCATTTTATTGTTGAATGTATTATGCTATACTCAATTGTATAAAACAAATTTATACAAATAATTATGAGGTAAGTAAAATGAAAAAAATATTATTAACTATTTTTTCTTTCTTATTGGTATTTTCTTTAATTGGTTGTTCTCAAAAGAGCTCAACTAAAGAAGAAAAAGTGTTAAAACTTGGTGTAGTACCTAGCAGCAATAGTGAAAAACTGGTAGATGATTTATCACCATTTGCGAAAGCTCTAGGAGATAAACTAGGGATGAAAGTTGAGGTATTTACTGCTAGTAGTTATATTGGAGTTATAGAAGGTATAGGAAGTGGAAGTGTTGATTTTGGGTTGGTACCTCCATTTTCTGCAGTGCTTTCTAATAAGCAAAGTAATACAAAAAACCTACTAGTAGGAAGAAGTACTAGTGGAAAACCTGGTTATTTTGCAGAAGTATTTGTTAGAAAAGATTCTAACATAAAAAGCTTAGCTGATTTAAAAGGTAAAAAAATTGCTTTTGTTGATCCTTCATCTGCTTCAGGTTACATTTATGCAGGTGCAATGTTGAAAGATGCTGGAATTGATTTAGACAAAGATATACACTATCAATTTAGTGGAGGTCATGATAAAAGCTTACAATTATTACTAAATAAAGATGTTGATGCAGTAGCTAGCTATGAAAATGTAATTAGAAAATATACAAAAGAATTTCCTACGCTAAAAGAAGATGTTACAGCAATAGCAAAAAGTGAGCTAATACCAGGAGTAACAGTAGTAGCATCTAACAATTTAGATGAAGAAACACAGAAAAAAATTAAACAGGCATTATTAGATATTCAAAATGATAAAGAAACAATTCAGATTTTAACAAATCTATTCAGTATTACTGGTTTTGAAGAACCAAATAATGACGCATATAAAGCAATAGTGAGAATCTCTGAAAAAATGAATATTGATTTGAATAAAGTAAAATAATACGAATAATTTCAAAAAAATATTAATTCTATAAAAAAATTATTCAAAATTGAATTTTAAAAATGCTATTTTGTCAAAGATAATAGGTTATTTTTAAATATGTAATTGGAAAAATAAAAAAAGTTATACAAAAGTATTGACATTATGTTAATACTTTTGTATAATAAATATTGTTCGTTAGGAGCACAAATATTTATCCACAGTAGCTCAGTTGGTAGTAGCATCTGACTGTTAATCAGAGGGTCGCAGGTTCGAGTCCTGCCTGTGGAGTTGGAGTAGTACTCAAGAGGCTGAAGAGGCGCCCCTGCTAAGGGTGTAGGTCGGGAAACCGGCGCGAGGGTTCAAATCCCTCCTGCTCCGTTTTTTTTATTGGCCCGTTGGTCAAGTGGTTAAGACACCGCCCTTTCACGGCGGTAACACGGGTTCGAATCCCGTACGGGTCACCATTTGAATTAAATACATTGAGAATAAGAGTTAGGTCCCGTGGTGTAGCGGTTATCACGCCTGCCTGTCACGCAGGAGATCGCGGGTTCGATTCCCGTCGGGACCGCCATTTTTGCCTTGATAGCTCAGTTGGTAGAGCAATGGATTGAAGCTCCATGTGTCGGCAGTTCGACTCTGTCTCAAGGCATTTTTTTATTTAAACTTAATATTTTGGCGGCTGTGGCGAAGTGGTTAACGCATCGGATTGTGGTTCCGACATTCGGGGGTTCGATTCCCCTCAGCCGCCCCATTTTTAGAAATTAGCAAAGGAGTAGTGTAGAAGTACATTACTTCTTTTTTCTATATAATATGGAATTTTAAAGTTTGTAAGCAAAAAAATAGAAATTTTTAAAAAATAAGAGTAAAATTAAACCTATAAACTTAAGGAGATAAAATAATATGGGAAAAACATTTGAACAAGATTTAGAAAACTTTAAAGTAATTGATTCAAAAACTGCATTTGAAAAAATTGAATCAAAAGAAAAATTTGTACTATTTATTGGTAGATCATCATGCCCATTCTGTAGAAGATTTATGCCAAAAATTAGTGAAGTAGTTGTTTCTAATAACGTAGAAGCATTCTTCATTAACTCTGAAGATTTTTCTGATGCATCAGGAATAGATTCGTTACGTGAAAAATATTCAGTTAGAACAGTACCAGGTTTATTAGTTGCTGAAGCTGGTGAAGTTAAAGTTGTATGTGATTCTAGTTTATCTGTAGAAGAAATTACATCATTTATTAAATAATAATTTAACTCGTCTATTTAAGGTAGGCGAGTTTATTATTTTATAAGCTACAATAATCAATTATTATAAAAATTCATGGTAAATATATTGTATAAATTTTAAATGTAAAATACTGAAAAAAAACGTTTTAAATGATATAATAGTAGTTATAAAATTTTGCTAAAGTATTTATTAGTTTATTTTAAAATTCATTATATGATAATGAGGTGATTGAGTGAAAAGTGAAAAGTTAGAAGTTAAAAACTTAGTTTTTAATTATGGAGTAAAAAATATTTTGAATGATATTTCGTTCAACGTTGAAAAAGGGGAATTCATAGCTGTAGTTGGAAAGAGTGGCGCAGGTAAATCAACTTTACTTCGTTGCTTGAATTTATTAAATAAACCCAAATCTGGGGAAATTAATATTGCAGGCGAGAATATAATAAATTTTAATAAAAAGAAGTTGAAACTCATTAGAAGAAAAATTGCTTTTATCTTCCAAGATTACAATGTTCTTGATAATCTTTATACAGTTGAAAATGTTTTAACTCCTTATTTAGTAAATAAGTCGGCTCTTGGTTTATTACTTGGATATACAAAAAAAGAGTATATTGAAGGTGTAGGATATTTAAAACAGGTTGGATTAGAAGAAGAAGCGTTTAAAAAATCTAAGTATTTATCGGGAGGGCAAAAACAGCGTGTTGCAATAGCTAAAGCTCTCGCTCAAAATCCAACAATATTGTTAGCGGACGAGCCTGTAAGTAGTTTAGATGAAAAAAATACTACATTAATTATGGATACATTTAAAAAGTTGAATGAAAAAAATAGAATTACTGTTTTAATTAACTTACATGATGTAAATCTTGCAAAAAAATATAGTACAAAAATTTTAGGATTGAAAGACGGAAAAGTTTTATTTTATAAAGATTCTGATATGGTGACTGAAGATGAATTTGAAGAACTTTATAATTAAAAAACATATAAATAAAATATTAGCAGGGATATTTGGAATATGTATATTTCTGATTGTTAATATGCAATATGATGCTAAGACTTTTTCAGTAGGATTTAAAAGAATACAAAATTTATTAGGTCGTATGTATCCTATTGATTTTACTATTTTAGGAGAACTAAAACAACCTATAATTGAAACTATAAATATTGCTTTGTTTTCATCAATATTAGCTTTATTTACAGCGTTATTATTTTTACCGATATTGACAAATTTACTTTTTAAATTGAAAATAATACCTAAATTATTTAGTGCTATATTTTCCATTTTTAGAACAATACCTTTTCTAATTATTGCGGCTATTCTTGTTAGTTTATTTAGTACAGGTGTGTTTAGTGGATTTGTAAGTATTTATTTAATTAATTTCCTTACAGCTTCTAAATTGCTTAAGGAGTATGCAGAAGAAGTAGAGATTAAACAGTTAGAGGCAATGGAGTCATTAGGAAGTTCAAAATTTATTATATATAAAAATGCAATTCTTTCTAATTTGAAACCTCAAGTAATTTCGGTTTATTTCCTAACATTAGAGTCTAGTATTCGTGGAGCGAGTGTTCTAGGATTAGTAGGAGCAGGTGGGATAGGTCAAAGATTGTGGCAAGAGCTGAATCATTTGAGATATGATAGAGTCTCGATAATTATACTTACTCTAGTAATTCTAATATTTTTTATCGATTTAGTGAGTTACTTTTTTAGAAATTATAGTAACTCTTCACAATTAACTTTTGATAAATTCATCTTTAGAAAAAATATCATTAAAGTTGTTACGCCTATAGTTCTAGTTGGTAGTATTCTGTATGTCACTAAATATATTACTATTACTCAAGAAAGATTTTTAATAGGATTAAAACAGTTAAGAGTACTGGGAAATGGAATTATAAATCCTGATCTAGCATATGTACCAAAGATGTTTACCGAGTTAATGGTAAGTATTGAAATAGCATTTAGTGCAACGATATTTGCGGCAGTAACAGCAATTTTCACATCGTACTTATCTTCGGTTAATTTATTTGGTAAATATAAAGCGCTAAGCATGAAAATTTTCATAAATATACTAAGAACATTCCCTCCAATAATAGTAGCCTTAATATTCTTTAGAGGATTTGGACCAGGGGCAATCAGTAGCTTTTTCGCATTATACATTTATACAGTTGGTGTAATGACAAAAATGTATAATGAGGTTCTAGAAGGGATAAATACTAATGTGCTTTTAATGGCGAAGAGTCTAGGTCTTGGAAGTTTCATTAGTTATATAAAAATAATATTTAATGGATATTTCCCTGAATTTATTACTATAGTGTTGTATAGATTTGAATCGAATATTAAAAATTCTACGATACTAGGTATGGTTGGAGCAGGTGGAATTGGACATTTACTTGTAAATAATATAGAATATAGGAATTGGAATAGAATTTCAACATTATTAATTGGGTTATCACTTTCGATAATCATTATAGAAAATATATCATATTTAATTAGAATGAAAGTTAAAAAATAGTATAAAAGTACATAGGAGGATTAAATGCGTTTAAAAGTAGGAAAAATTGTAAATACGCACTCATTGAAAGGAGAAGTAAAAGTAATTTCATCTACAGATTTTGAAGAGCAACGCTTTGAAAAAGGCACTGAATTATTAATAACACGTGGTAATCAAGTTGTAAAAGAAGTGACTGTAGAAAGTTATAGAACTCATAAAAACAACCTTTTAGTGAAGTTTGTTGGAATTGACTCGATTGAAGAAGCAGAAAAACTTAAAAATCTGCAAATTAAAATTGACTCAGAAAATATTGGAGAGTTGGAAGAAAATGAATTCTACTTTCATGAAATCATCGGATGTGAAGTTTTTGATGAAAATGGGAAATCTTTAGGTGAAATTTCTGAAATCCTAACACCAGGAGCTAATGATGTTTGGGTTATAAAATCTCAAAACGGTAAAGAAATCTTGATACCATATATTGAGGATGTAGTGAAGAAAATAGATGTTGAGAATAAGAAAATAGATATCGAAGTTATGGAAGGGTTAATTGACTAATGAAAATTGATATACTGACGTTGTTTCCAGACATGTTTGATTCATTAAATCATTCTATACTTGGAAAAGCAAAAGATAATAAGTTATTAGATATAAATATTGTCGACTATCGTAAATTCTCTGGGAATAAGCATAATCAAGTAGATGATTATCCATTCGGTGGAGGTCAAGGTATGGTTTTAAAACCCGAACCAATATTTAATGCCGTTGAAAGTTTAGATAAAACAGATAAAACACGTATCATCTTATTATGTCCTCAAGGGGAAAGATTTAGTCAGAAAAAAGCTGAGGAACTTTCAGAAGAAGAGCATTTAATATTTATCTGTGGTCATTATGAAGGATATGACGAAAGAATTAGAGAATACCTTGTAACTGATGAACTCTCAATTGGAGATTTTATCTTAACTGGTGGGGAATTTGCTGCGATGACTATGGTTGATAGTATTGCTAGACTAGTACCAGATGTATTAGGAAAAGAAGAATCTCATAAAGATGATTCATTTTCAACAGGTCTTTTAGAATATCCACAATATACGAGACCAAAAGATTATAAAGGGATGGTAGTCCCTGATGTTTTAACAAGTGGACATCATAAGAACATAGAAACTTACAGAAAAAAAGAAAGTCTACGAAGAACATATCTTAGACGTCCAGATTTACTAGATAACTATGAATTGAGTAAAGAGGAATCAAAATTACTCGATGAAATAAAAAAAGAATTAAAAAATTAACATAAAATAAATGACATAACTATATTTTTGATGTATAATATTAATATAGTATGTATTGTAAGCACAGGAGGATTAGAAGTAATGACAACTTCATTTGAGGAATTATTAAATAGCTCAGAAATGCTGAAAAAAGGAGACAAAGTAACTGGTACAGTATCTAAAATCGAAAACGATAAAGTATACGTAGATGTAGCAGGAGCTCAATACGACTGCGTAATTTTACGTAATCAAATTACAAGAAAACCATTCGAGAATATTGAAGAAGTATTATCAGTTGGCGATGAAGTAGAAGCTCAAGTAACAGGAATCAGAGCTGACCGTGAAAAAAGATCAGAAGATGTACCTGGTGCAATTTATTTATCACACAAAATTTTAGAAAATGCTGAATATAAAAAATTAATGGAATTATCTTGGACAGGAATCATTGAAAAATTCGAAAATGGAGAATTAATTCAAGCTACAGTTTCAGGACAAACTAAAGGTGGATTATTAGCAGACGTAGAAGGATTACGTGCATTTATCCCAGGTTCATATATCGACACTAAATTTAGAAAAGACCTATCTAAATTTGTAGGAAATGAGTACACATTCAAAATTGAAGAAGTGGACAAATCTAAAAATAAAATTATCTTAAACAGACGTGTAATTTTAGAAGAAGAAAAAGCTAAAAAATTAGCAGAAGTTTATGGTAACATTAATGAAGGTGATGTTATCGAAGGTAAAGTTAGTCGTATTACTGACTTCGGTGCTTTTGTAAACATTGGTGAAGTTGACGGATTACTTCACATCTCAGAAATTTCTCATGCTCGTGTAGAAAAAGTTTCTGACGTACTTTCGGTTGGGGATACAGTTAAAGTTGCTGTTATCGCTGTAGATAAAGAAAATGAAAAAATTTCACTTTCAGCAAAAACATTATTACCAACTCAATGGGAAGTAGCTCGTGCTACAATCAAAGCTGGTGATGTATTAGAAGGAGTTGTTCGTAACACAACTGCATTCGGTGCTTTCGTAGAAGTTTTACCAGAAGTTGAAGGATTAGTTCACATTTCTCAAATTTCTCATGATAGAGTAACAAACGTAGAAGACGTTCTTAAAAAAGGTGACAAAGTTACTGTAAAAGTATTAGAATTTGATTTCGAGAGCGAAAGATTATCTCTATCAATCAAAGAACTTTTAGAAAAACCAGTTAAAGAAGAAGTTAAAGAAGAAGCTGAATATGATACTTCTTACTTAAAAGATGAAGACACTTCATTTAGTTTAGGAGAAAAATTTAAAGACATCGAACTTTAATTTGAAAAAATAGAGAAATAAAGGCAGTAGATAGCTTGTCTATTGCTTTTATTTTTTAGGTATAAAGATAAAGTAAAAATTTAAAGATATGGAGGGAAAAACATGGCAAAACCAACAGTTGCGATAATAGGACGACCTAATGTAGGTAAATCTACAATTTTCAATAAAATTATTGGTGATAGACTTTCTATTGTAGAAGACGTAGCAGGTGTTACGCGTGATAGAATTTATTCAAAAGCAGAATGGTTGAACTATTCATTCTTCATGATTGATACAGGGGGAATTGAGTTAGAAGATACTCCATTCCAAAAACAAATCAGAGCGCAAGCTGAATTAGCAATCGATGAAGCTGATGTAATTATATTCTTAACAAACGGTCGCGATGGTGTTACTAGTGATGATGAAGAAGTTGCAAAATTATTATATAAAACTGATAAACCAGTAGTTCTTGCAGTAAATAAAATTGATAATTTTGATATGAATCATATGATTTATGATTTCTATTCATTAGGATTTGGAGATCCATTCCCAATTTCTGGATCACACGGTTTAGGTATCGGTGATTTATTAGATGAAGTTTGTAAAAACTTTAAAGTTCAAGAAGAAGAGGAAGAAGATGATAAAATCAGATTCTCACTAATAGGACGTCCTAACGTAGGGAAATCAAGTTTAATTAACACAATCCTAGGAGAAGAGCGTGTAATTGCCTCTGATATTGCTGGTACAACACGTGATGCTATTGATACTGACTTCAGACATAATGGTGATGAATATGTAGTAATTGATACAGCTGGTATTAGAAAACGCGGTAAGGTTTATGAAAGTTGTGAAAAATATTCAGTTTTACGTTCTCTTAAAGCTATTGAACGTTCAGATGTTGTCTTAGTTGTTCTTAATGCTGAAGAAGGTATTATTGAACAAGATAAGAAAGTAGCTGGATATGCTCACGAATCTGGAAAAGGTGTAATCATCGTTGTAAACAAATGGGATGCAATTGAAAAAGATGATAAAACTATGAAAGAATTTGAAGAAAAAATTCGTGATAGTTTTGCATACCTAGATTATGCGAAAATCGTTTATGTTTCTGCAAAAACAAAACAACGTGTATTTAATATATTCCCATTAATTAAAGAATCTTATGAAAATAGACAACGTCGTATTCAAAGTTCTACACTTAACGAAATCGTTGTGGATGCTGTTTCTATGAATCCAACACCACAAGATAAAGGTAAAAGACTTAATATTTTCTATGCATCACAAGTTGCGATTAATCCACCGACATTCGTGTTCTTCGTGAATTATCCAGAACTTATGCACTTCTCATATGAGAGATTTTTAGAAAATAGAATTCGTGATTCATTCAATTTCGAAGGAACTCCTATTAAACTATTAGCAAGACAAAGAAACTAGTAAGGATATTTTAGGTATTCAAATTTCGATATATTAACTTAATAAAGTGTTAAGAGAGTGGGGCTGACTCGACAAAATCGATTTCTACGGAATCACGATTTTTGAGTCACTCCCGCTCTTTTTGCTAGTTAAATTATGAAACTATTGTTGAAAAATAACTTATGAAATTTTCATTTAAATTTAATGGTAAAATTTAGTCAAAATACTAGCAAATATACTTAAAACATGGTATAATTCATCTTATATAATTTACTAATTAGGAGGTAATCTATATGCCATTAGGATATTATGGAATGTCAGGAAGTTATATACTTTACTTTTTACTAATTATGTTAATCCCACTATGGGCACAATTCAAAGTAAAAAGAACATACGAAAGATATAAAAAAGTAAGAACAAAATCAGGATTAACTGGAAAAGAAGTTGCAGAAATAATAATGCAAGCAAATGGAATTACAGGTGTTAGAGTAGTAAGAGGTGAGGTTGAATTATCAGACCACTATGATCCAACTAATAATGTTGTAGTTTTATCACCAATTGTACATGATCAACCTACAGTTGCATCAGTTGCAATTGCTGCACACGAAATTGGTCACGTTATTCAAGATAAAGTAGCCGACTACAAACCGATGAGATGGAGACACTCACTAGTACCTTTAGCAAATCTTGGAGGAAACTTATCAACTATTCTTATTATGGTAGGATTCTTATTAACAGGATTAATCGGACAATTTGGTTATACTGTTGCTTGGGTTGGAGTAGGCTTTATGCTATTTGCAGTACTATTCCAAGTAGTGACATTACCTGTAGAGTTCGATGCTTCAAAGCGTGCTTTAGAGCAAGTAGTTGATTTAAATATTGTAGATGATCAAGAACACAGACACTGTCGAAAAGTTCTAACTGCGGCAGCATTAACATATGTAGCAGCAGCGATGGTTGCTTTAATGGAACTATTAAGATTCATCTTTATCTTATTAAACAGTAATAATAGAGATTAATATAAAATTAATCTAATATACGGATATATAATTTAACGACTTAAAGTTAAGAATTTTTTAAAATTTTGATCTTTGAGTCGTTTATTTTTTTATATATGTACTATTAAAAAAATATAATTTTAAATAGTTTTACATGATAACTTATAAATACAGTGGCTTATTATTATCTAAATTCGTTTTATAGATGCTTTTAAGATTTTCAATAAACTTTGCGGGATGAGTTAATGACGATATCATGATTTTTCTATTCATTTAAGTAAATAATAAAGCTAAGTAACTAGTATATAAAGCTTTCATAATATTCGTATTAGTGTTATAATATTGTAAGATTATATAATAAAGAGGTAAAAAATGATTTACGGAATCGGTTGTGATATCGTGGATATTCATCGCTTCGAAAAGTATGTTGATGATAAAAAACGACTTGAAAAATTATATACAGAAAATGAATTAAATGAATTTTATAAAATAACAAATAATAGAAGGAAAATGGAGTTTCTTGCGGGACGATTTGCCGTAAAAGAAGCAACCTCTAAAGCACTTGGAGTAGGAATTTCTAAGGAATTTTCTTTTCATGATGTTGAGGTGAAAAAAGATGAAAATGGAAAACCATTTATAGAATATGGTGACTTTAGGACACATCTGACTATAAGCCATACTGATACAACAGTAGTGGCGTTTGTTGTTTTAGAGAAAGGGGATTAGATTAATGATTAATGATAGACCAACACAATTAAGAGTAAATTTGGATGCATTGCTTAATAATTATAATAAGCTAAATAGTCTTAATAATGAAAAAATAGGGTTAGCTGTTGTTAAAGCTGATTCTTATGGATTAGGTTCGAAAGTAATCGCAGAGCATCTATATCAAAATGGAGTTAGACATTTCGCAACAGCAACATTAGAAGAAGCTTTAGAACTTAAAGATGTTATTAAAGATAGCATGGTTCTTGTATTAGGAGTTATAAATTCCCAAAATGTTAAATATGCAGTAGAAAATAATGTCTCTTTAACTTGTCCTTCTAAAGAGTGGTTAGAAGAATCTTTAGTACACTTGCAACAAATTGAAGGAAAATTAAAAATTCATGTTAAGCTAGACACTGGTATGGGAAGAATTGGAACTTCTGATTTAGAAGAACTAAAAGAAATTGATAACTTATTAGATTCGGAAAAAATTGATTTTGAAGGAATTTTCTCACACTACTCAAATGCTGATGGAGAGGATGATAATTATGACAATTATCAGACAGAAAACTTCGAAAGAAGTCTTAAAATCTTTACACATAAACCAAAATACATTCATATAGAAAATTCAGCTGGTACAGTTAAGTATAGCAATAGAGATGATCAGTATAATCTTACAAGAATTGGTATTGCTATGTATGGATGTTATCCTAGCGGAAATATTGAGAAATTAGATAAGGTGCAACTAGAACCTGTAGCTAGTTTAGTTAGTAAAGTGACACATGTGAAAAAATTTCAGGCAGGACAAAAGCTTGGTTATGGTGTTAGTTATGAAGCTAAACAAGATGAATATATCGCAACAGTGCCAATAGGATATGCAGATGGTTTATTACGAAGAGCCCAAGGGTTTAAAATTAGAGTAGGATCTGAAGAGTGTGAGATTGTCGGACGTGTATGTATGGACCAACTTATGGTTCGTTGTAGTAAAAATGTAAAAGTGGGTGACGACGTACTATTCTTTGGAGAATATAGCGGACAAAAAGTCTCAGTAGACGAATTCGCTGAATATCAAAATACAATAAGTTATGAAATATTTTGTTGTATAAATAAACGTGTTCCAAGAGTTTATTATAAAAATAAGATGGAGTTATAGAATGTACGAGAAAATTACAAAAAATTTAGCAACTAAGCTAAAAATACAAGATAAATATATAGTAAATGTATTGAATCTGTTAGAAGAAGGAAATACAATTGCTTTTATCGCTAGGTATAGAAAAGAATTAACAAATTCATTAGACGAAGTTGCAATAAAACAAATTCAAGATGAATTTAATTACTTAAAATCTCTTGAAGAAAGAAAAGAAGAAGTAATTAGATTAATTTCAGAAAAAGGTCTACTTACTGACGAGTTGAAAAAAGATATTTTAGCTCAAGAAAAACTACAAAGGGTAGAAGATTTGTATCGTCCGTTTAAAGAGAAAAAACGTACGAAAGCTACGATAGCTAAAGAAAAAGGATTAGAAAATTTAGCTAACTACATATTAAAATTACCAAAATCAATTGATGATTTAAATAAAGAAGCAGCTAAATATATAAATGCAGAAAAAGAAGTAAATAGTATTGAAGAAGCAATTAATTATGCACTAGATATTATTGCTGAAAATATTTCTGATAGTGCAAAATATCGTGAGTATGTATTAGAAAACACTAGAAAATTCGGTCAAATCACTTCAGTGCTGAAAAAAGGTGGAGAAGAGAAAGACGAAAACTCTACATACAAAAACTACTACGAATTCGGTGAACAAATTTCGAAAATTGCTTCTCATAGAATTCTTGCTTTAAATAGAGCAGAAAAAGAAGGAATAATTCGTGTAAGTATAGAAAACGATAAAGATAGATTACATAATTACATTCTTAGAGGGTTAACAAAAAATCGCCAAACAGCAATAAATGAATTACTATTAGAATGTATTGCGGATAGTATGAAACGCTTAATCTATCCATCTATCGAAAGGGAAATTCGAAGTGACTTAACGAAGAAAGCAGAAGAAGATTCTGTAGTTATTTTCTCGGAAAACTTAAAACAGCTTTTAATGCAAAGTCCACTAAAAAATAAAAAAGTACTAGGAATAGATCCAGCGTTCAGAACTGGTTGTAAGATGGCGATTGTTGATGAATATGGTAATTTTATAGATAAGATGGTTATCTATCCACATAAACCAGCATCAGCAGACAAACAAGAGAAATCTAAAAAAGATCTAATTAAATTTATTAATAAACATAATATCAATCTGATTGCTATTGGTAATGGGACAGCATCTCGTGAAACTGAAAAATTTGTTGTAGAAAATTTAAAAGAAGTGGGATTAAAAATAGATTATGTTATAGTAAATGAAGCGGGGGCGAGTGTTTACTCTGCTAGTGAAGTAGCTCGTGAAGAATTCCCTGATTTTAATGTAGAAGAAAGAAGTGCAGTATCTATTGCACGCCGTATTCAAGATCCGCTTAGTGAACTTGTAAAAATTGATCCTAAGTCTATTGGTGTTGGACAATATCAACATGATATAACACCTAAATTTTTAGAAAAAGAGCTTACTTTCGTTGTAGAGACAGCGGTAAATAAAGTAGGGGTAAATGTTAATACAGCCTCAGTATCTTTATTATCATATGTTTCAGGTGTTAATAAGCAAATAGCTAAAAATATAGTAGCTTATCGTCAAGAAAACGGAAAAATAGAAACTATTAAAGAAATTGCTAAAGTACCAAGATTAGGTAAGAAAACATATGAGCAATGTGTAGGATTCTTTAGAATACCGGACAGTAAAAATATCTTTGATGCTACAGGTATCCATCCTGAGAGTTATAAAGCTGCAGAAAATTTATTAAAAGAATTGAAATTATCTACAAAGGAAGTTGGAACTGAAGAGTTTGCAACTACTGTGGAAGCTGTAGATAAGAAAGAACTGGCTGAAAAAATCGGTGTAGGATTAGAAACATTAGAAGATATAATTAAAGATTTAAAACAGCCATTACGTGATGAACGTGAATCATTTGCTAAACCATTGTTAAAATCAGATATTCTGACAATAGATGACCTGCAAATTGGTGTGAAATTAGCAGGAACTGTTAGAAATATTACACAGTTTGGAGCTTTTATTGATATCGGTCTTAAGCAAGATGCTATGGTTCATATTTCAAAAATTAGTAAAAATTATATTAAAAACCCATTAGACGTGTTAAGTGTAGGACAAATTGTTGATGTTTATGTTATTGACGTAGACAAAGAACGAAGTCGTGTTGCACTAGCGATGTTTAAAGATTAGAGGAGGTAGAAATGAGTAATAACAAATCAAAATACCTTCCAAGTATAGATAGCTTGAGGGCATTGGCAGTATTAGCTGTTATTATTTATCACGTCGATGTAAATTACTTACCAGGTGGTTTCTTAGGTGTTGATTTATTCTTTGTTTTATCAGGTTATTTAATAAGTTCATTGATTATTAAAGAATATAAAAAGACAGGTTCTCTAAATTTATATAATTTTTATTTAAGAAGGGCTAGACGTCTATTGCCAGCGGTTTACTTTATGATAACTGTAGGATTAATAGTTATGGTGCTATTCAATGATGTACTACTACGTAAAAGTCATCTTGATGCAATATTTGGTTATATATATTCAAGTAACTGGTGGTATATATTCCATAAATTAGATTACTTTGATAGTTTTGGATCTCAAAGTCCATTTAAACATTTATGGTCATTAGCAATTGAAGAACAATTTTACATGGTTTTCCCGTTATTATTTTTAATATTTAATGGGAAAAAGAAAGCCAAAGATGGAACATATAAATTAAATAAGAACTTTTTATATGTTGTTGTAGGACTAGTACTTATATCTTTAATAACGCATATTTTATTATTTGATATAAATAATATTAGTAGAATTTATTTTGGAACTGACACAAGAGCATTTTCATTACTTGTAGGTGTGGTAGGTGCGATTTTATATCCTATGGATAAACTTAATACGAGAGTAACGCCTAAAGAAAATATACGTTATAGTTTAGTATCGTTTGTTTCAATAGCTATCTTAATAACAATCATGATTTATACTTCAGAGTATAATACTTGGCTATATCGAGGAGGATTCCTACTTGTAGCTATTTTAGGGTTAGTAATTATAATAAGTAGTGGGAAACAACATACTATAATGTCAAAACTATTATCATTTAAACCAATAGTATTTATTGGAAAAATTTCTTATAGTTTATATTTATGGCATTTTCCAATATTAGTGTTAACTACACCAGTGTCAGAAATTGGTAATCCTAATATTTTATATGTAATACTACGAATTATCCTTACGTTTGCTGTAGCTATTATAAGTTACGTATTTGTTGAGACACCAATGCGAAAACTAGGATTTATAAACTACGTTAACCTAGTTTACAAAAAAATAGTAAAACGTCCTAAAAAAGCAAGAAAAGTATACGCTAGTATTGTAGGAATTGTATCATTACTATTTGTGATGGGAATATTTGGGAAAGGTGTGCCATTCCTTTCAACAGCATTTGTAAAAGAAATGGAAAACAATAAAGAAACTCAATTTGTAAATAATCAAAATAATAATAGTGAGAATAATCAAAATAAATCTACTGATGAGAATAAAGATACCAAAGAAAATAAAGATGATAAAAATAATTCAGATAAGAAATATAGTTCTGTAGTTGTAATGGGAGATTCTCTGACAGTTGATATAGGAGAGAAATTTAAAGAGTTATATCCAGGAGCTGTTATCGATGGTAAAATCGGTCGACAATTATATATGGCCGTAGATGAAGCTAAAAATTACGCTCAATATAACAATGAGAATTCAGCGATAATATTCCAACTAGGAACTAATGGACCATTCACTGAAAGCCAACTTGATGAATTAGTGAAGATTTTTGATAAAGCTGATATTTACTTCGTTAATGTTAAAGTACCAAGAGCTTGGGAAAAAACTGTAAATTCAGAGTTAACAAAAGCAAAAGAAAAATACTCTAATATATCGATAATCGATTGGTATTCGGTAGCAAATGGTAATACTACATTATTTGAACCAGATAAGGTGCATTTAAAACCGAACGGCGCTGAAAGAATGATTGATTTAATAGTGAAAAATCTTAAACGCCCAGTAGAAGTTAAAGAGAGAATGACTCAATAATCGTGATTTCAAAGAAATTTATTTTGTCGAGTCATCCCTGCACAGTTTATTAGATATCAATAAACCACTGCGTCTATGGGTTCCCATATACACTTTGTTAAAATTTAGGACTTTTAGATCGGCCCTTTAAATAAAAAAGAAAAACTAAGTAGTTTTGAAAGACTGCTTAGTTTTATTTATTAAATTTTATTAAATAATAACAATATAAAAACGAAGAAGTATTATTTAATTGGAATTAAGTTTAGTTTCTCATGAATTTCTGAGCATAAGAAATTTAATTAATTTTTGTGATTGAAACATAAATATAACAATTGATAAGGCTTTTATTAGTGAATTGTTGAACTTTCATTGAAATATGAATATAGTTTGTGATATAATAATTTAGTATTATAAATATAATTAATAGTGATAAAAGGAGATAACTATGACAAAAGTAAGAGTAAGATATGCACCATCTCCAACAGGAAATTTACATATCGGAAATGCAAGAACAGCATTATTTAATTACCTTTTTGCAAAACATTACGGTGGAGACTTCGTACTAAGAATTGAGGATACTGACTTCAAACGTAATAAAGAAGAAGGTGAAAGAAGCCAACTTAAATATATGGATTGGCTAGGTCTAGACTATGATGAAGGTATTGGAAAAGAAAAAGAGTTCGGTCCTTACCGTCAATCAGAAAGAATCGATATCTATCAAAAATATGCAGATCAACTTATTGCTGAAGATAAAGCATATAAATGTTATATGACTGCTGAAGAATTAGAAGCGGAAAGAGAAGAGCAAATTGCTAATGGATTACCACCACGCTATAGTGGAAAACATGCTCATCTTACTAAAGAAGAACAAGAAGCATTTGAAAAAGAAGGTAGAAAACCATCTATCCGTATTCGTGTTCCACAAGACAGAACTTATAAATTTGATGATATGGTTAAAGGTGAATTATCATTTGAAGGACACGACTTCGGTGATTTCGTAATCGTAAAAAATGATGGAGTAGCTACTTATAACTTTGCTGTAGCAATTGATGACCACTTAATGCAAATTTCACATGTACTTCGTGGAGATGACCACGTATCAAATACACCAAAACAACTTGTTGTATATGAAGCATTAGGATTTGAACCACCAAGATTTGGTCACATGACTCTAATCGTAAATGAAAACAAGAAAAAATTATCTAAACGTGATGAAACAATTATTCAATTCATCGAACAATATGATGAATTAGGATACCTTCCAGAAGCATTATTCAATTTCATTACATTATTAGGATGGTCTCCAGAAGGTGAACAAGAAATTTTCACTAAAGAAGAATTTGTTAAAATCTTTGATGAAAAACGCTTAAGTAAATCACCAGCGTTCTTCGATAATAACAAACTAACTTGGATCAATAACCAATATATCAAAGCACAACCTTTAGAAAGAATCGTAGACTTATCATTACCATTCTTCGTAAAAGAAGGTGTTGCAACTGCTGAAGAAGTAGAAGCTAATAAAGCTTGGTTTGAAAAATTAATTTCATTATATCAACCACAAATGAGTTATGGTGCTGAAATTGTAGAATTAACAAAACAATTCTTCGTTGAAGAAGTTAAATTTGATGAAGAAGAATTAGAAATTCTAAGACAAGAAACAACAGCAACAGTATTCGAAGATTTCTTAACAAAAGTTGAAGAAGTAGAAGAATTTACTGCTGATAACATCAAAGCTTTAATCAAAGCTATTCAAAAAGATACTGGAGTAAAAGGTAAAAACTTATTCATGCCAATCCGTATAGCTTCAACAGGATCAATGCATGGTCCAGAATTAAACACAAGCTTAGAATTACTAGGTAAAGAAAGAGTAGCATCTAGAGTAAAAGCTGCATTAGAAACAATCAAATAAAAAGTTTTAAATTTACATAAATTAAGGGCGAAATAAATTGAGAATATCTAATTTTAGATTAGCCCTTAATTTTGATTTTCCAGCTGGAAAAAATAAGAGAAGAAATATAAATAAAAGTAAAGAAAATATCTTGACATTTAGCAGTAAATAAGGTATTATTACTTATGATATTGTTTATATATCTTCACGAGTAAGCCCCGGAAAACTTAGTCGTTATGACAGATTAAAAACAACATCTAGGAGGAAAAAAGACATGCGTCAAACATATATGGCAAAGCCATCAACTGTAGAAAAAAAATGGTATGTAATCGATGCTGAAGGACAAACTTTAGGTCGCTTATCATCAGAGGTAGCTTCAATTTTAAGAGGGAAACACAAACCTACTTATACACCACACATCGATACTGGGGATAATGTAATCATTATCAACGCTGAGAAAATTGTGTTAACTGGTAAAAAATTAACTGATAAAATTTACCGTCGTCACACAATGCACCCAGGTGGGTTAAAAGAAAGAACTGCTGGATTAATGGTAGAAAAATATCCAGAAGAACTTTTAGAACTATCTATCAAAGGTATGTTACCAAAAAATACTTTAGGTAGAGCTCAAGGAATGAAACTTCACGTTTACCGTGGAGCTGAACACCCACACGCAGCACAAAAACCAGAAAAATACGAATTACGTGGATAATATAGGAGGAAATAATTAAATGGCACAAGTAGAATATCGCGGTACAGGACGCCGTAAAAGCTCAGTAGCACGTGTAAGATTAGTACCTGGAACAGGGAAAGTTGTTATCAACAACAGAGAAATGCGTGAATACTTACCATTAGAATCATTAGTATTAGACTTAATGCAACCTTTAGAAGTTACATCTACTACAGGTAACTATGACGTTTTAGTTAACGTTAACGGTGGAGGATACACAGGACAAGCTCAAGCAATCCGTCACGGAATTGCACGTGCTTTACTAGAAGTAAACCCAGAATACCGTAAAGACTTAAAACCAGCAGGATTACTAACTCGTGACCCTCGTATGAAAGAACGTAAAAAATACGGTCTTCGTGGTGCGAGACGTGCTCCTCAATTCTCAAAACGTTAATATTGGTCTTATACCAAAGTACGTCAAGGCAACAGAGAACTTTCTCTGTTGTCTTTTTTTGTTCTTTGTCAAATGAGATGTAAAAAGTCCAAAATTAAGTTAGTAAAAAATAAAGAAACTGAGGCTACCTATAATTTAGTAGTAATCTCAGTTTCTAATTTAACATATTTTATTCATAAATCTCAGAATCTTTTAGTGTGAAAATAACTTCAGTTCCTTCTGGATAATTATCTAAAGATAATAATAGTATTTTTTCTTCTAATTTTTTTGGTTTTATTTCTGCGCTAACTTGAGCTATTTCATTTAACTCATCATATAAATTTTTAAATAATTTAGCATCCTTTACGTTAATTTTTGGATTTATTTGATAAATTGGAGTTTCTCCAAACCATGTATCTTCATTTTTAAAGTCAATTTCTGATTTTTCGTTAATCTTCAGCTTAATTGAAATATCATAATCAAAAGTATATCTATCAAATAATTTTGCTAGATTACTGATATAATCATGAGATCCTTTATTTGAGCGATTTATAAATTTAAGTTTTGCGCTATAGTCAATCGCATTAAGATCTAAGATTTCTGCTAATTTAAAAACATCGAATTCATCATATACATCAGAAGTAACAAAGTTAACTTTGACATCATATCCTACGCGTTGAAACTCTTGATATTTTTCTAAAAGTTCCTCTGAAGTTAAATCCTCATGATTTTCTTTCACATTGGTAACCGACTCTTTGCCATCCTCTATAACTTCTTGTTTAGGATATTTAACAGTCAATAAATAATTCATTCAATTATTCCTCCTTAATATTTAACACATTACTATTATACATATCTTTCAGTATATTTACAATAGAATGTATGAAGTTTAACATTAGATTAATACTCTGAATTTAATATATAGATATAATGGTAATTTTAAAAGTTCACTATTACCAAGTGGAGATAAATTAAATAGTACTAATCCTTAATAATATTTAAACAAGATAGCTTATAAAATTAAAATTGATACAAAAATTATATTTAATATTTAAACTTATTAATATACTTAAAGTTTTCATATATTTTCATGAAAATCCTGTTCTTGACAATTTTCTATAATATTTATATAATAATAGTCATAAAATTTAAAAAAGGAGGTCATTGCATATGAAAATAATTGCAATTTCAACAAGAAGTGTCGATTACCAATCAGATGCTGGTATAGCAAAAAGACGTCTATACATCAATGGTTATTTTTCAGAAGTAGCAGAAAAAGCTGGATTTATATTATTCCCAGTTTGTTCTCAAAACGGAATTGAGGAAATTGTAGCCATGTGTAGTGGCCTAATTATTGCTGGTAGAGATCGGGATATTAATCCTAAGTTTTACGGCGAAGAACCTCTAGAAGGTTTAGAATATCCTGAAGATCCATATGAGGATGAATTAGACTTTAAACTTATTGAGCTTTTCGAAAAGAATAATAAGCCAATACTTGGAATCTGTAGTGGATTACAAAGTTTAAATATTTATCATGGTGGTTGTTTAAAACAGCATATAGATGATCATACTAGTAAAGAGAATTTGGTTCGTCACAATATAGATATAGAAGAAAATTCATTTGTACATAGTTTATATGGAGATAAAGCAGAGGTTAATTCAATTCATCATCAAGCAATAAATAGAGTTGCAGAAGGATTTAAAGTAACAGCAGTTTCTGACGATGGAACTGTAGAAGCAATTGAAAAAGGAAACTTAATTGGATTACAGTGGCATCCAGAAGTTGATTATGAAATTGATACATTTAAAAAATTCCTAAATCTATGTGAATAGAATTTTGTATTACGTTATTATTAAAAAAAATAAGAATACAACATCAAAATAGTTGACTATTACTAAAAATAATGGTAAACTAATCTTTGTGTAAAATAATAGCAGTGGATTAATTGTTATTGCCTCTATGTTATACATTATTTAATGTGGCAACTCGTAGCCTATGCTGCTAGGCGAAGTTCCAGTTTTATAACATATACAACAACGATAATCGTGCTTTTTGTTTTCACAAAAATAAAAACAAAAAGATAAAAGGAGGAGCACATAATGGCTCGTTTTACAGGTTCAACTTGGAAAAAATCTCGTCGTTTAGGAATCTCACTAAGCGGTACTGGTAAGGAGTTAGCTAAACGTCCTTACGCACCAGGACAACACGGTCCTAACTTAAGAAAAAAACTATCTGAGTATGGTTTACAATTACAAGAAAAACAAAAACTTCGTTACCTACACGGAATGAACGAAAAACAATTCCGTAAATTATTCGATAAAGCTGGTAAATTACAAGGTCTTCACGGGGAAAACTTCATGGCGTTACTTGCTACACGTTTAGATTCTGTAGTATACAGCTTAGGATTAGCTAGAACTAACCGTCAAGCTAGACAATTAGTTAACCACGGTCACGTTCTTGTAGATGGTAAAAAAGTAGATATCGCTTCTTACGCTGTTAAACCAGGTCAAGTAGTTTCAGTAAGAGAAAAATCTAGAAACCTTGAAATCATTAAAGAAGCTGTTGAAATCACTAATTTTGTACCTGAGTACTTAACTTTTGATGCTGACAAATTAGAAGGATCATTAGTAAGACTTCCAGAAAGAAGTGAATTACACCCAGAAATCAACGAACAACTTATCGTTGAGTACTACAGCCGTTAATAAGACAAAGCCCTTTAAACTAACGTTTAAGGGGCTTGTTTTTATTTCTGCGCAAAATCTAAGAAAAATAAAAAAAGCCAAAAACTAATTTGTTTTTAGCTTTAAAATAATTTTAGAATATTAGGTAAAAGAGAATACCTCTTTTCACTATTATTATTCTATCATAAAAAGAAGAAAAATAATATCAGAAATAATTTTAATTATATTATTTAATATCAAATATTTAACAAAAATAAATAGTTTAGTTATATCACATAAAAGTATATTGTATTATCAAGAATTGATATTTTTCATTAAATAATGTAAAATATAACAAACTGAAAAGCAAAAATTAATTTTGTATAAATATTTTAGCTTTCAATAAAAGTATATACTTTTAGTAAATAATTTTGTATAAATTAAAAATTTTAAAAATAAAATTAATCTCGTTATACTCTTAAAACAGAATTACTTAGAAAATATAACAGCTGTTTTTCAGATTTCTTTTCTAAAAATAATTAATGCTTATTTTCATAAAAATAGTGTTAATATAAAATTAAGAATAGCTATTCTATAGGTTTTTATTTTTATATAATTATAATAAAATAGGGAAAATATTTTCATCATTACTTTCATCAGAAAAACGCTTTCATTAATTTGGTATATGTGTTAATATATAAGTACAGAAAAAATTAGGAGGTAAGGGAAATGATTATCGGAGTACCAACAGAAATTAAAAACAACGAAAGTAGAGTGTCTGCAATTCCGGGAGTAGTACATGAATTAGTACTAGATGGGCACACTGTTTATGTAGAAAAAGGAGCTGGATTAGCTTCGGGTATTTCAGATTCGGAGTATGAAAAAGTAGGAGCTGTTTTATTAGATAAAGCAGAAGATGTATGGAATAAATCAGATTTAATCTATAAAGTAAAAGAACCAATTCCATCAGAATATAAATACTTCAGAAAAGGTTTAATTATCTATACTTACTTACACTTAGCAGCAGATCCAGAATTAACTAAAGCAATGGTAGAATCAGGGACTATCGGTATTGCTTTCGAAACTGTAAAAGTAGGTCGTACTTTACCATTATTAAGACCTATGAGTGAAATTGCGGGAAGAATGGCTATTCAAGAGGGTACAAGATTCTTATCCAAAGTACAAGGTGGTAAAGGTAAATTATTACAAGGTGTTCCAGGAGTTCAACCAGGTCATGTTGTAGTTATTGGTGCAGGGGTAGCAGGAACTGCAGCAGCTACAGCAGCTTCAGGATTAGGAGCGCGCGTAACAATGCTAGATGTTAACTTAGATCGTTTAACTGAATTATCACATATTTTCGGTGGTAAAGTAGAAACAGTTTACTCTAATAAATTAAATATTGCTAATGCAATTAAAACTGCTGACTTAGTAGTAAGTACAGTATTAATTCCAGGAGCTAAAGCACCAAAACTTGTAACTAAAGAAATGATTAAAGATATGCCTGATGGTGGTGTTATTGTAGACGTGGCTATCGACCAAGGTGGTACAACGGAATATACAGAAGGTCGTCCAACAAGTCATGATAATCCAATATTCGTTGAAGAAGGAGTATTACACTATTCAGTAGCAAATATACCTGGAGCAGTAGCTGAAACAGCAACATATGCATTATGTAACGCAACAGCTAAATATGTTAAACTAATTGCTAAACTAGGAGTTAAAGAAGCAGTTGTTAAATTCCCAGAATTAGTACCAGGTGTTAACGTAGCTAACGGGAAAGTAACATTCAAAGCAGTTGCAGATGATTTAGGATATGAGTATACTCCAGTAGAGCAAGCTTTGTAATATAATATTAAAAACAAAATATAGAAAAATTATATTGTAGAGGAAGTGGTATGTATATTTATAATATGTTATCCACTTCCTTTTGTTAGATTAGTTATATTTAATAATATATTATTTTATTAGGATATTTATTGTTTGCTTTTTTCTTTACTTACATAAGTAAAGTATTTAGTAGTAAATAATCTGTAACTGTGATATAATTAATAAATATTATTAATAGGGGAGAATATTTATTTAATATTAGGAGGAAATTATGAGCGTTTTTAGAAAAAAATCTATTGATTCTATTTTAGCTGAATCAAGAAATAAAACGTTGAATCCCACGATGAAAACTTTAGATTTAGTTCTATTCGGAATTGGGGCAATTATTGGTTCAGGAATTTTAGTTTTAACAGGGAAAGCTTCAGCAGAAGCAGGACCTGCGGTTGTGTTCTCATTCCTTATTGCAGGATTAGCTTGTTGTTTAGCTGCACTTTGTTATGCAGAGTTGGCTTCAACTATTCCATCAAGTGGTAGTACATATACATATTTATATGTATCAGTTGGTGAAATCGTAGCTTATGCGATAGGTTGGGTTTTAATAGGTGGATACGTTCTTACTGCAGCAACTGTAGCGAATGGATGGTCAAGTTACTTTTCACGTCTATTAGCAGGTTTGGGTGTAGAAATTCCAAAAGAATATTATACACTACCGGCAGTAGGTGGATATGGTAATATTCCTGCGATTATTATTGTATTATTAATTACTTTCATCCTATCAAAAGGAACTTCTAGTAGTAAACTAGTAAATAACCTGATGGTAGCTGCAAAAGTAGGTATTGTAATTTTATTCATCGTTGTTGGTGCATTTTACGTAGAACCAACAAACTGGACAAATAACTTTGCTCCAACAGGATTTTCTGGGGTGATGTTAGCTGCAACAACTGTATTCTTTGCATACTTAGGATTTGATGCAATTTCAACTTCAGCAGAAGAAACGATTAATCCGGAAAAAGCATTACCTAAAGCAATTATTATAACGATGGTAGTTTGTACAGCATTCTATATTCTTGTATGTTTAGTATTAACAGGAGTTGTTGAATACAACAGACTTGGAACTGGAGATGCATTAGCATTCGTGTTAGAGGAAGTTGGACAAAACAAAGTAGCAGGAGTCGTATCTCTTGGTGCGGTAATCGGTCTTATGGCTGGTATCTTATCATTCATGTATGCAGGTATTCGTATCACTTATACAATTGCTCGTGACGGATTATTACCAAAAGGATTAACTAAAGTTAATGCAAACAAAGTACCAAGTACTGTAACTTGGGGATTAGGAATTTTAACAGCAGTTTTAGCAGGATTCTTACCTTTAGGAAACTTAGCTGATCTAGCTAACGTAGCTTCAATTATTGCATTCGCATTAGTAAGTTACACAACTATCGTATTCTACAAAAAATTCCCAGACTTAAAACGTGGATTTAGAGTACCTGGTATGCCTGTATTACCAATTATCTCTATCGTTTTATTTGGAGCACTACTATACAGTGTTACATTAACAACATGGATTATCTTCATCGTTTGGGTAATCATAGGTATGATAATTTACTTTACATTCTCGTACAAAAATAGTAAATTAAAATAATATAAAATAAATGCAACTCAGCAATAGACTTTTAAGAGATCTAATTGTTGAGTTGCTTTTTTGTTGTTACTATGTAATTATATTAATTCTTAAGTCTATGCACTAGACCAGAGATTACGCTTATTGCTTTTAGCCTTGTTCTGTGCTTTTTTATATTCTTTCAGGTATCTTGTATCGGGTGGTTTAACATATTTAATTTCTGCTAAACCAGCTAATAGTAATTCTTCCTGAACACTTTTTCCATCGGCGTATACGTAGCATAATGCTCTATGATACTTATCCTCTTTTTGAAAAACATCGAATTCAATTTCAACGTTTTTAGCGTTTGACAATAACTTTCCGTTTAATTCACTAGCTTCAGGTCCATATTTTTGAACTTCGACTCCTGATTTAACTGTTTCAGGAGTATCGACTAATAAATATCTCACTTTTAGTTCTTTATTGTTGAATTGTACTAAAATCGTATCACCATCAATTTTTTTAAGGAATTTAACCTTATATTTAGTTTTATCGCCTTTAATTAGTATTCCATTAACATTTGATTCCTTATAGTCTTCTCCATGAGTATTTATGATTGAAATAATAATCATAAAGGTACTTAAGAAGATAATAAAGAAGATAATAAAAACTTTCTTATTCATAATTATCCCCCCCTTTATAATTAATTCTATCACTTTTAATGCTAGTAATAAAGAGATAATTTAACACAAAAATATTAAATATTTAATATTAAATTTTACTAATAATTATAAACTTAATATTGATTTATATAATAAAATATTAACTCTAAAGAGTTTACTATATATCAAAGAACTCCCTATGAAATAACGGTTTCAACTTGTATATATATGATTAATTATTGTTTCAATATTTCCAAATAATACTTTATTTAAACAGTGTTAATTAAGTATAAACAGATACTTTGTAAACGTACTCTTTCGGTGGTAGTATAAGATTACAATAAAAAACAAAGGAGAAAAAATATGACTAAATTAAAAAAAGAAAATTTTAAAATGTTTATCAACGGGGAGTGGGTAGATGCTGAGGATAAATTAGTATTAAAATCATACAATCCAGCTAATTCTGAATACTTAGCAAACTTCCCAGATGCAACAGAAGGAGATGTAAATAGAGCTGTAGAAGCTGCACAAGAAGCATTTAAAACATGGAAATATACAACAGTATCTGAACGTGCAGCTTTACTAAACAAAATTGCAGATATTATTGATACTAATACAGAATTATTAGCTACGGTAGAATCTTTAGATAATGGTAAACCAATTCGTGAAACACTTAATGTAGACATTCCATTCAGTGCTAGACATTTTAGATACTTTGCAGGATGTATTTTAGCTGATGAAGGACAAGCAACAGTTTTAGATAAAAAATTCCTAAGCTTAGTTTTAAGAGAACCTATTGGAGTAGTAGGACAAATTATTCCTTGGAACTTCCCATTCTTAATGGCAGCTTGGAAAATTGCACCAGCTTTAGCAGCAGGTAACACAATCGTACTAAAACCATCAAGTATTACATCGCTTAGCATACTTACATTCGTAGAATTAATTCAAGATGTATTACCGAAAGGTGTATTAAATGTAATTACAGGACGTGGAAGTAAATCAGGGGAATTCCTAAAAAATCATCAAGGATTAAATAAACTAGCATTTACAGGATCTACAGAAGTAGGTAAAAAAATTGCGGTAGCAGCTGCAGAAAAACTAATTCCAGCTACATTAGAATTAGGTGGTAAATCTGCGAATATTATCTTAGATGATGCTAATATAGAAAAAGCACTTGACGGGGTACAATTAGGTATTTTATTCAACCAAGGTCAAGTATGTTGTGCAGGCTCAAGAATTTTCGTACAAGAAGGAATCTATGATGATTTTGTAGCAAAAGTAAAAGAAAAATTTGCAAAAATTAAAATCGGTGATCCGCTAGATCCAAATACACAAATGGGTAGCCAAATAGATGAAAACCAAGCAGAAAAAATTGTTAATTATATCGAAATAGCTAAAAAAGAAGGTGGAGAAGTAATTGTTGGTGGTGAGCGTTATACAGAAAATGGATGTGATAAAGGGGCATTCGTTAAACCAACATTAATCGCTGGAGTAAACAATGGATGCCGTATCTCACAAGAAGAAGTATTCGGACCAGTTTCAGTAATCATCAAATTCAAAACAGATGAAGAAGTAATTGCTCAAGCTAACGATAGTGAGTATGGACTAGCAGGGGCAGTATTCTCTACAAACATTACACGTGCATTAAATATCGCTCGTAAAGTAGAAACAGGAAGAATGTGGGTTAATACTTATAACCAAATCCCAGAACACGCACCATTTGGAGGATACAAAAAATCAGGAATTGGACGTGAAACTCATAAAGTAATACTAGAACACTATTCACAAATGAAAAACATCCTAATTGATTTAAGTGATGATGTATCAGGATTCTACAACTAACATAATTAAATAAAATCATAATCATGAAGCAACTCAGAATTAATATCGTTTTGAGTTGTTTCTTTTGTTTTATTAGCTAAATCATGTGGAATGTATTTTTTTCAAAGCAACAAAGTATTTATTAATTTCTTTATCTTGTAAATTTAATTTTGAAAATAATATTAATTGCCTTTTGATATTTATTGTAAATATGATAAAATAAAAGATGAAAATGTTTTTATGAAATATTATTTTAAGTTTTGAGGAGGAATAGGAAATATGACTAATAAAACATGGTATCTCGGTTTAGATATTGGAACAGCAAGTGTGGGTTGGGCTGCCACTGATAATGAATATAAAATTATTAGAAAAAATAAAAAAAGATTATGGGGAGTTAGATTATTTGAAGAAGCTACTACTGCAGAAGAACGCCGAGGATATCGTTCTGGGAGAAGAAGATTAGCTAGAAGAAAATGGCGTTTAAACTTATTAGAAGAATTATTTACTCAAGAAATAGCCAAAATTGATGCTAATTTTTTCTTAAGGTTAAAAGAAAGTCAATATCATTATGAGGATAAAACTCATCAAGTACCGTATGAGATTTTTAATGATAAAGATTATACAGATAAAGATTATTATAAAGAATATCCAACAATTTATCATTTAAGAACAAAACTTATGACTGAGGAAAACCCTGACATAAGAAAAGTATTTTTAGCAATACATCATATCTTAAAAAATAGAGGGCATTTCTTACTACAAGGTCAAAGTTTTAAAGCTGGTAATTTAAACAATTTAATTAAAGAATTATTAGAACTTGATATACTTCATGTAGGATTTGAAGTAACAGAAAAAGTTGTTGATAAAATTGCGGATATTTCATTAGAGAAAAAAACTTCAAAAGATAAGTTGAATGATATTAAAGAACTATATCCAAAAGAAAAACAATTATTAGAAGTATTTAGATTAATTTTTGGTGGGAAACCTTCGCTAGATAAATTATTCGCAATAGATGAGTATAAAGAATTAGATGCAGTGATAAAATCTGTATCGTTTAAAGAAAAAATTTATGAAGAAGTTCGACATGATTATGAACAAGTTCTATCAAACTATATTGAATTACTAGATTTAGCTAAATTAGTTTATGATAGTATTATTCTTTCTGATATTAAAAAAGAAGGGAAGACATTATCAGAATCAAAAGTAGATCTTTATAATAAACATAGAGATGATTTAACTAAATTAAAAAATCTTGTGAAAAATGATTCAAAATTATCAGAAGATAAAAAAGTAGAGCTTTATGCAGCAATATTTAAAGAGGATAAAGATAAGGGAAGCAACTATGTAAATTATATTCGTAAGAGTGATGAAGGAAAAGGATGTAATTATGAAGACTTTAAAAATTTCTTAGTTAAAGAACTAGCTAAACTAGAAGAAAGTGCAGCTAAAGAAGAAATTTTAAGAGATTTAGAATTAGAACTATTCTTACCACTTCAAAGAACAAAAGATAATTCAGTAGTACCGTATCAAATCCACAAAGAAGAATTGATAATAATTTTAGATAATGCGGCTAAATATCATAAGTTCTTAAATGAAAAAGATGATAGTGGATATAGTATAATAGAAAAAGTAATTCAATTATTAGAATTTAGAATACCGTACTATGTTGGTCCACTGAATTCTAGTAAAAAAGCTAAAGAAGATGGATTTGCATGGTCAGTAAGAAATAAAGGGTATGAAAAAACACCAGTAACTCCTTGGAATTATGAAAAAGTAATTGACGAAAGTGCAAGTGCAGAGAAGTTTATTACCAATTTAACTAGTAAATGTACATATCTTAAAGGTGAAGATGTCCTTCCGAAGAGTTCATTATTATATTCTGAGTTTGCCCTACTAAATGAGCTGAATGCATTAAAATATGATGGTAATAGAATAAGTTTAGAAGCTAGAAATGTTATTATTGAAAAACTTTTCAAAGAACAAGGTAAGAAAGTTACAAAAACAAGTATTAAAAACTTATTAAAAGCAGAAGGACATATAGACGGTAAGGGTGAAATTACTGGAATTGATATTACTGTAAAAAATGATTTGAAATCATATAGGGATTTCAAAAAAATCCTAGGAGATAAATTTAATACTGAACATGTAGAAAATATAATTCTTTGGATTACATTATACGGAGAATCTAGAAAATTAATAAAAGATAAGATAGAAGCTGTATATGGTGATATATATTCAAAAGAAGAAATAGCAAAAATGTCTAGGTTAGTATATAAAGATTGGGGAAGATTCTCTAGAAAACTGTTGACAGAATTAGTAAGTAAAAAGCTTTATAATGAGGAAACGGGAGAATGTTTAAATATAATTGGAGCAATGTGTCAAAATAACATACTATTCATGGAGTTATTGGCAGATAGATTTGATTATTCACAACAGATAATTGACTACAATAAAGAGTTACAAAAAGAAGTAACAGAAATTACACCTGAAATTTTAGATGATTTATATGTATCGCCATCTGTTAAACGTTCGATTTGGCAAACCGTAAGAATAGTAGAAGAACTTAAGAAAATTATAGGATGTGCTCCAGCGAAAATTTTTGTAGAGACAACTAGATCTAATCAAGAGAAGAAAAAACCAACAGATTCTCGTAAGAAACAATTAGAATTATTCTATAAAGCAGTAAAAAAAGATGTAAAAGATTTAGAAAAAGAGATAGGTTCATTGAACTTTGATAAGCTGAATGAAAGATTGAGTTTAGTAGAACCATCTAAACTAAAAGCTAAAAAATTATATCTATACTATACACAATTAGGAAGATGTATGTATAGTGGGGAAACGATTGATATTACGCAGTTAAATACTACAGCCTATGATATAGATCACATATACCCTCAAAGTAAAGTGAAGGATGACAGTTTTACAAATACTGTATTAGTAAAAAGAGAATATAACGCAGCTAAAACAGACAGATATCCATTAGGAAGTGATATTCAAACACCTAGTAATAGAAGATTCTGGAAATTCCTGAAAGAAAAAGGTCTAATTACTGATGAGAAATATAATAGATTAGTAAGAACTGAAGAATTTTCTGATGAAGAGTTAACAGGATTTATTGCTCGACAATTAGTAGAAACATCTCAATCAGTTAAAGCAGTAGCCGGAATATTAAGAGAATTAAATCCAAAAACTTTAATTTGTTATTCTAAAGCAGAAAATGTATCTAGTTTTAGACAGAATTTTGGAAAAATTAAAGAAGGTAATAGAAAATCAGATAATACTGAACAGTTAATCAAGGTTCGTGAAATTAATGATTATCATCATGCGAAAGACGCATATTTAAACGTTGTAGTAGGTAATGTTTATGATACAAAATTCACACGAAATGTCTTTAACTTTATTAAAGATAAGAAAGATGGAAGAAAATACTCATTGAATAATGTCTTTTATGAAAATGCATCTAATTCTAATAACGTTGCTTGGGAATTGAATAAAACAGTTCATCAAGTAGAAAAAGTTATGAACAATAACAATATTCTAGTAACAAGAAGAACATCAGAACAAAAAGGTGGATTGTTTGATGCTACTGTATATAAAGCTAAGGTAGCTGCTAAGGCTAAAGAAGGTGTGTATTATCCTTTGAAAACGTCTGATCCTGTAGTAAATGATGTTACAAAATATGGAGGATTCACAAAAGTTAAAATTGCATACTATTCAATTTTTGAATATACTTTAGTTAATAAAAAAGGTGAAGAAAAAATAACTAGAATTATTCCAATACCTATTTATGTTTCTCAAAACATAAAAGATGATAGTACATTATTAGAATTTGGTAAAACTCAAATTAATATTAAATCTGGTGAAGAAGTTAAAGATTTTAAATTGAAGTATAGGAAGTTGTGTATTGGGGATTTAGTAAAAATAAATAATTTCTTTAATTTCATAGGTGGTAAGACAAATGATAGTTTTGTATATGATGGAGCTGTACAGGTTACTTTAGATACTGAAAGTGAAAGATACATAAAAACTCTATCAAAATATCAAAATTGGAAAAAAGAAAATAAAGATGGGGAACCTTGGGAAAGTATTACTAAAGAGAAAAATATTGAGTTATATAATATACTAGTTGAAAAGATGAATTCAGGAATTTTTATTAAGAAAAAACCAAATAAATTTAGCGAATTAAATAGTGAAGAGATTCGAAATAATTATAGTAGTATAAGTGTAGAAGATCAATCAAAAGTATTACTAGAAGTATTGAATTTATTAACTAATAAAAAATCTACATTTGATTTGAAAGTTATAAAAATGACAGCAGCAAGAGGAATAGCGAGCTTCAATTTGACAAATCAAAACCAATTCTCAATAATAGAGCAATCTGTTACTGGATTCTATGAAAAAGAAATAACAATAATAGGGGATAAAAAAAATGACATGGAGAACTATAATAGTTAGGGATAGGGCTAAGCTAGATTATAGCTTAAATTTCCTAACAGTAAGAAAAGAAGCGGAGACTAGAAAAGTTAGTCTTAGTGAGATATACATGATTATCATTGAAAGCACTGCGGTATCAATTACCGCCGTGCTTTTAAATGAACTCATTAAAAATAAAATAAAAGTAATATTTTGTGATGAAAAAAGAAATCCAAGTTCGGAATTAATACCATACTATGGAAGTCATGATACAAGTCTAAAATATAAAAATCAATTAGAGTGGACTACTGAAAGCAAAGAGCGTATTTGGACAAGAATAGTATATGAAAAAATACAAAATCAGATGTTATTGTTAAAAAAATTAGGTAAAGAAGAGTATGAATTATTAGAACAATATCTTACTGAACTTGAGTGGAATGATAATAGCAATAGAGAGGGACATGCAGCTAAGGTTTACTTTAATGCAATGTTTGGTATGGATTTTAGTAGAAATAAAGAATGTTTTATAAATGCTGCATTGGATTATGGCTATTCAATAATTCTTTCTGCATTCAATAGAGAAATTGTCTCGTGTGGATACTTCACTCAACTTGGACTATGTCACAGAAATCCATATAATAAATTTAATTTAGCCAGTGATTTTATGGAACCTTTCAGAATATTAGTAGATGAGGTTGCGTATAGTTTAGAAGGTAATGAATTTACTAAAGAGCATAAAAATATACTAGTCAATATTCTAAATACTGCTATTAAGATTGATGATAAAGAACAAACAGTAGCTAATGCAATAAAACTATATGTTAGAAGTCTGTTCACAGCCTTAAAAGAAGATGATTTAGAGTATATAAAAATGTATAGTTATGAGTTATAGATTTATGAGAGTATTAGTTATGTTTGATCTTCCTACAGAAACATCACTACAAAGAAAGAACTATAGAAAATTTAGAAAAACATTAATAAAAAATGGTTTTATTATGATGCAAGAATCTGTCTATGTAAAATTGGCTATGAATCAAGGTAGTGCTGATTTAGTAGTGAAGAGTATAAGAAAAATATGTCCTGAAGAAGGTATTGTACAAGTTTTACAAGTTACAGAAAAACAATTCTCTAAAATGGAGTTTCTGGTTGGAGAGAGTCAAACGGAATATGTTGATAACGATGAAAGGTTACTGGAATTATGAAGATAATTAACAAAAACTGGCAAAGAAAAATTGAGATTGAAGAGAACACTATTTATACATTGGTATTTGAAAATAAAAAATATTATAGGGAAAATATAAAGGAGTTAATAAGTCAACACAAAGGAAATGAAGGTAATTATATATATTCATATGAGAATAAAGAGATATCATTTGAAAAGTGTAGTTATATAATTACTGATATTTTTAATATAGAAATTAATAGTAAAAAGATTCTAACGAAGATTTATAATTCACTTTTAAAACAAATTATAGACGATACTGTAGAGTATAATGAATTAACAACACATATAAGAGCATATTTTGAAAAATTAATTTTTAATAGTTCATTTGAAGTTGAACAAGGAGAAGAAATAGATATAAATTCTTTATTAAAATTAGGTGATTTTCAAATTCATGTAGAAGAAGATAATATTTTAGAAAAATTCATTACATTTCTGAAAGTACTTGTACAATTATGTGGTATCAATACTATCTTTATAGTTGGACTTCATAACATTTTCACAGATGAAGAGATAAAAGAAATTTATAAGGAAGCTTGTGTGAATAAAATTAGTATTATAAACATAGAATACCAACAATTTGATAATCTATCTGATGATAATTACATAGAAAAAGTTTATATTTTTGATAGAGATAATTGTGAAATATAATGTTGCAATTTTTGGAAAATACTTGTATAATATAGGTAGATTCAAAATTTACATTCAAGTTCAAATAAAGATTTTATCTAAATTGCCTTTTTGGCTGGATCGGTGTCGGTCCATTTTTTTATACCCAAATTCAAAATTTCTTCTTCAAATCTCAATTTGAGGTTTGAGAGATATGTAAATTTTGAATTCTACAAAACTTGCTTCAAGTGGTAAATTTAAAGAATTAAGTTTGAGAGATATGTAAATTTTGAATTCTACAAAACTATTGTAAGTCCATAATAATCATACACAGGTTTGAGAGATATGTAAATTTTGAATTCTACAAAACTTAGATGGATGCCAAAATTTATAATTTTGTTTGAGAGATATGTAAATTTTGAATTCTACAAAACATTAAGACAAGTGGAATTAAAAGAATACACGTTTGAGAGATATGTAAATTTTGAATTCTACAAAACTCCCAAAATGTTGAATGGCGTGACCTTTTTGTTTGAGAGATATGTAAATTTTGAATTCTACAAAACAGTCATTTCATCATAAGATAAACTATTATCGTTTGAGAGATATGTAAATTTTGAATTCTACAAAACTAATTCTTGATAATTCATTATATAGTTTATGTTTGAGAGATATGTAAATTTTGAATTCTACAAAACGCATATCAAATCAATGATAAAGAGATCAAGTTTGAGAGATATGTAAATTTTGAATTCTACAAAACTTGAATAACCTTGCTACTTGTTCTATTCCTGTTTGAGAGATATGTAAATTTTGAATTCTACAAAACTTGGTTGATAAAGAAAATTATAATAACGCTGTTTGAGAGATATGTAAATTTTGAATTCTACAAAACTTAAAGATGCTTATGAAAAAGCCTTATTAGTTTGAGAGATATGTAAATTTTGAATTCTACAAAACTTTAGAAGGAGAATATCAATTTAAAGTTTCGTTTGAGAGATATGTAAATTTTGAATTCTACAAAACTAGAAATGGGAGATATAGTAGGTAGTATTGTTTGAGAGATATGTAAATTTTGAATTCTACAAAACTGTGTGTTCTAAATTACAGAGCATTTGTTGTTTGAGAGATATGTAAATTTTGAATTCTACAAAACAGTGGTGCCAGTAGATGGGCCACCTGTCCTGTTTGAGAGATATGTAAATTTTGAATTCTACAAAACTTCACTAATCAAAAACCTACTGAATTTATGTTTGAGAGATATGTAAATTTTGAATTCTACTAAACAGAAATGTAAAAGATAGAGAACGTTATGCAGTTTGAGAAATAGGTAAATTTTATGATTGTATAATAAGATTATTGATGAGATAACATTGAGTGTTATTTGATCTATAATCTTATTTTTTGTTTACATAAACTTTACCGAATAGAAGAGGGTATAAAAAAAGGGGTTCACGTTAATCTCAATAAACGTAAACGCCCTCTAATATTTTGTTACTTCGTTATCTCCTCAATAATCGTCTCTAATTTCATTGATCGACTTGCTTTTAATAGGATAACTTCGTTTTTATGTTTGTTATTTTTTAAATATTCACTTACTTCTGCTGTAGTAGGGAAGTGTAGTGTTTTTATTTTGTCATTTTTAATTTGTTTAGTAATGTTTTCGGCAAGTTCTCCTACGCTGATTACTAAATTTATATCGTTAGTTTTGTTAGAGATGTATTCACCAACTTCAGCGTGGTAGTTAACTTCATTTGGTCCAAGTTCGAACATGCTTCCTAATACTAATGTTTTAAAATCGAAGTCATCAAAACTACTAACGACATCTACTCCAGCTTTCATAGAAGTAGGGCTGGCGTTATATGCATCGTTAATAATAAGTGAATCTTCTTTGTAAGGAATACTTTGCAGACGCATACCAGTGATTTCTACAGTATTTTCGATAGCTTTACGAATTTCTTCATTAGTTAATCCAATTTTACTAGCGATAGCTGTTGCGAACATAATGTTAAATAAATTATGTTTTCCTTTTAATTTAGTGAAGTATTGTTCATCGCTGATGTTAAGTTTAAAATCAATTCTATCACGAGTAATAGTGTAGTTTTCCAAAATAATATCGTTATAGTTATTTTCACCACATGAAGTAGTATTGATATCTGATGAATCTACTAATGATTTTAGAAGAACTTCATCTCCGTTATAAACGAAGTATCCATCTTTTTTCATTCCGTTAGTGATTTCGAATTTAGCCTTAGCAATACCTTCACGAGATTTGAAGAATTCTATATGACTTTCACCGATATTTGTAATTACTGTATAATTTGGTTCAACCAACTTAGATAAGAAATCAAGTTGACCGAATCCATCAGCTCCCATTTCAAGTACTAGTATTTCACTATCTTCTGGTGCAGCAAGAATAGTTAATGGTACACCAAGTTCATTGTTAAAGTTACCCTGTGTTTTGTGAACTTTATATTTTGTTGATAATACACTTGTAATTATATCTTTTGTAGTAGTTTTACCGTTACTACCTGTGATAGCGATTGTTTTAGCATTTAGGCTGTCTAAGTAATGTTTTGCTAAAGTTTGAATAGCTTCGTAGCTATCATTAACATAAATAATGTTATTATCAGAAATGAAGTCATCTTTTAGAGATAAGCTCGCTGCAGCACCTTTTTCAAAAGCACTTTCTATATAGTTATGTCCATCTACATTTTCACCTAAGAAGGGGATAAATAGATCCCCTTGTTTAACTTTTCTACTATCAATTGCGATACCTGTAATTTCTGTATCATTTGTGATATTTACTTTTTTTGCATTTAATATTTTTTCTAAATCTTTAACTAAATATTTCATGTCTTATCCTATTCTTCAGTTAATAAGTCTTTACGATCTTCATAACGCTCTACAGCTAACTTGAATAATTCTTCGATAATTTCAGAATAACTTACATTCATATTTGCCCATAGAGAAGGGAACATTGAGAATGGTGTGAAACCAGGCATTGTGTTTACTTCGTTAATGAAGATTTCTCCTTCTTTAGTGTAGAAGAAGTCAGCACGTACTAGACCAGAACCACTGATTGCACGGAAAGCAGTAGCTGCCATTTCTCTAAATTTAGGATATAGAGTAGTATCTACTGGTGCAGGAATATCCATACGTGATTGTCCATCAGTGTATTTAGTTTCATAATCGTAGAATTCTGTTGAAGAAATATTTACGATTTCACCTGGATCTGTAGTTTTTACTTCATTGTATCCAAGAACGGCAACTTCGATTTCTTTAGCTCCGACAGCTCCTTGTTCAACAACGATTTTTTTATCAAATTTAAGAGCTTCTTCAATACCTTTAACTAATTCAGCTTCATCGTTACAACGGCTAATACCAACTGATGAACCTAAGTTTGCAGGTTTAACGAAAACAGGGTATTTAAGGTTTTCGCTGATTTCAGCGATAATAGCTTCTTTTTTATTTTTCCATGAATACTCGATAAAGTGAACATATGGAAGTTGTGGAAGGTCGTAAGCAGCGAATAACTGTTTCATAACTACTTTGTCCATACCAGCAGCACTTGAAAGTACATTGTTACCAACATAAGCGATATCCATAATTTCTAGTAAACCTTGGATAGTTCCATCTTCACCATTTGGTCCGTGAAGAACAGGGAAGACGATATCGAATTTACGTCCATCCTCAAATAATAGTCCGCTGATGTCGTTATCAAAGTTTGAGAAGATAAGGTCGTGTTGATCTGCGATTTCTGATGTAATTTGTTCACCACGAGCCCAGTTTCCTTCTAATGAGATAAAGATAGGGAATACGTTGTATTTTTCTTTATCAATTGCGTTAATAATTGATTTTGCTGTTAATAGTGAAATTGAGTGTTCAGCACTTTTCCCACCATAAATAATTCCAATATTTTGTTTTGTCATAAAAAATCTCCTAAATAAAATTTTTATATTGTTATTTTAAAAATTGTTGTTACAGTTCATAGAATTATGTGATAATAATTTACTACGCTACTAACACACTAGATATTAAATCTAGTATTATATCGTATAATTATACCACAAAAATATAAAGTAGAGTAGTTTTATAACTAATTTAAAATGTTAATTTATTATTTTAATGCATATTAATATTGTATTTTTGTAGTATCGAATTTATAATAGAGTATGTACAAAAAATGATATTAGTAGGAGGAAGTAAGGTTTGAATAAAAAATTAGAAGATAAATATGATTTTAAAACCTTGCGTAAAAGAAAGATTAATCTAGTATATAAATTTATCTTTGTATATATTGTGTTTCTTTTTGCATTAGCTATAACTCAAATGAAACTAGGGTATAGCGATACAGTAGCTTTTATTATATTCGCAATATTTTTCTTTATAATAGTTGGTTATTTTGCTATGGAAGGATATAAAATTGAAAATGTAATTGGATTAAAGTTATTAAATAATTTAGAATTAGCTGGATTTATGGATTTTATGCATGAACAACATAAAAATAAAAAATTAACTAGAAATAGTACATATTACAACTATATGGCACTAGTTGAGCTTATCTACGGTAACTTTGATAAGAGTGAAGAATATTTAGCAAAAGTAAAACTTACTCAATCAGGTTATATTAGAGGTGCCTTAAGAGGAACTGAAATATGGTATCACTTTACTAGGTTTATGTTAAATATTTTTACTGAAAAAGAATTTGATTTAGAAGAATTAGAAAAACAATTAGTGAAAACAGTTAATAAAAATCAAGAAGCTGTTCAAATGTATAATAATAAATTAGATAATATATATAAAGTGCTAGTTTTAAAAGAACCGGTTGATAATTTTAAAGAAGAATTAAATGATAATATAGTAGAGTGTTCGAAAGTATTTAATTATTATTTCTATCTTTGTAATGAAGTACTAAAAGAAAATAAAGAAGAAGCTAATAAGTACATTGACTTATTATTACAATATAATGAAAATTATTATGTAGTAAGGCAAGCAAAAGAAATAAGAGAAAAAATTTAAGGGTTGACCAATAGGCCAGCCCTTTTTATAATTTATATTTTTCTTTAAGTTCTGCGATGGTGTCACGAAGTTTCGCGGCCTGTTCAAACTCGAATTTTTCTGCGGCAGCGAACATTTGTTGTTCTAATTCTGCTAAGTGTTCTTCGATGTTATCATCGTTGATATTTGCACTTTCTTCAAGTTCTAGAATTTCATCATCTTTAGCGACTTCTTTCTTAGCACTTATAGAATCTCGAATATCTTTGATAATAGTTTGAGGAGTTATTCCGTGTTCTTCATTGTAAGACATTTGAATTTCACGACGTCGATTTGTTTCATCTATTGCTTTTCTCATGCTTCGAGTAATATTGTCAGCATACATTATTACACGACCGTTTGCATTACGAGCTGCACGTCCAATCGTTTGAAGAAGTGCTTTATCTCCACGTAAAAATCCTTCTTTATCTGCATCTAGAATAGCTACTAGTGAAACTTCAGGAATATCTAATCCTTCACGAAGTAGGTTAATTCCTATTAGAATATCGAATTTACCAAGACGTAGATTTCTAATTATTTCAGTTCGTTCTAAAGTTTTTATATCAGAGTGTAGGTATTCTACTTTTAGACCATTTTCTTTTAGATAAGCAGTAAGAGATTCTGCCATCTTTTTCGTAAGAGTAGTGATTAGAATGCGTTCTCCTTTAGCTATAATCTTCTCAGCTTCTTTAGTTATATCGAAGACTTGATCGCTTACTGGGCGAATATCGATAATAGGATCTAATAATCCTGTAGGACGAATAATTTGTTCAGTAATTTTTGTACTGTGTTCTAGTTCGAAATCTCCAGGTGTCGCTGATACGAAAATAGCTTGATTTAATTTTTTCTCGAATTCTTCGAAGTTTAATGGTCGATTATCTAAAGCTGTAGGTAATCTGAATCCATAATCAACAAGAACTTGTTTACGAGCTCTATCTCCGTTAAACATACCACGAACTTGTGGAAGAGTAACGTGAGACTCATCTACCACGAGTAACCAATCATCAGGGAAGTAGTCTAGTAATGTATAAGGTGTGCTACCAGGTTCACGAAGAGTAAGGTGAAGAGAGTAGTTTTCTATCCCAGAACAAAATCCCATCTCCTCCATCATTTCAAGGTCGTAGTTGGTACGTTGTTCAAGGCGTTGAACTTCTAGTAGTTTGTTTTCCATATTAAGAACTTTTAGTCTTTCTTCCAGTTCAGCACGAATTCTTTTAATTGCTTCTTTAGTTTTTTCATCACCAGCTACGAAGTGACTGGCAGGGTAGATTGCTATATGTTCTAGTTCACTTAATACTTCACCAGTAAGTGGATTAATCTCACGAATACGATCGATTTCATCTCCAAACATTTCTACACGAACCGAATTTTCACTACGAGATGCTGGGAAAATTTCAATAACATCTCCACGAACTCTAAAAGTACCACGAGTAAACTCGATATCATTTCTCATATATTGAATACTAATAAGTTTTTCTAACATTTTATTACGACTTATTTCATCTCCAACGCGTAATGATAGCACTAGAGAAGAATATTCTTCTGGAGATCCCAATCCATATATACAGCTGACACTCGAAACTATAATTACATCATCACGATCGAATAAAGATGATGTTGCACTGTGTCGAAGTTTATCGATTTCGTCATTTACTGAAGAATCTTTTTCTATATAAGTATCTGTCGATGGAACATATGCTTCTGGTTGGAAGTAATCATAGTATGAAACGAAATACTCAACTCGGTTATTCGGGAAAAACTCTTTAAGCTCGTTATAAAGTTGTCCGGCTAGTGTCTTGTTGTGAGCTAGAACTAGGGTAGGTTTGCCTACATTTTTCACAATGTTAGCTATGGTGAATGTTTTACCCGTACCTGTAGCCCCCAGTAAAGTTTGATATTTTTCTCCATTATTTAAACCTTCAGTAAGTTCGGCAATCGCATTTATCTGATCTCCTTTAGGTTCATACTTACTTTGAAGGTCAAAATCTACATGTAATCTATTAATTTCCAAAAAATCCACTCCTTTTTCAATAGTTGTATTGTGAGTAATGTTTTATAAATAAAGTAACTCACACAAAATGTTCATTAATTCTTTCTATAATATTATAATATAGAAAGAATAATAGTGAAAGAGATAGAAATTGATTAATTTATTCTATTTATAAAATATTAAGTTTTAAATCTAAAAGAAGTACCATATTTTAAAACATTTCTACTATATTTCATTTTGTTTTTTTGAATGTATATGTTAAGATAGTATAGTATGAAAAAAGGAGGAAGTAATGGATACACAAAAAATTATATATACTTCACCGAAAAGTGAAAGAATCGATAAATTTTTACAACAAGAATTAACAGATGTTTCTAGAACAAATATCCAGAACTTAATTTCTGAAGGTTATATTAAAGTAGATGGAAATAATATTAAAACAAATTATAAATTAAAAGACGGAAATGTTATTACTATTGAATACAAGGAACCTGAAGAATTAGACGTTGTAAAACAAGATATTCCAATTGATATTGTATATGAAGATGATGATTTAATTATCGTAAATAAAGCTAAAGGTATGGTTGTTCACCCATCAGTAGGTCACAAAGATGGAACATTAGTTAATGCCTTATTATTCCACAGTGAACTTTCAAGTATTAATGGTACTATTAGACCTGGTATTGTTCACAGAATAGATAAAGATACTTCAGGACTATTAATCGTTGCGAAAAATGATAAAGCACACGTTAAATTATCTGAAATGATTGCGAATAAAGATGTTAAGAGAAAATATTATGCTCTTGTTCACGGTAGTATCAAACATGACTACGGAACAATTGATGCTCCAATAGCTCGTAATCCAAAAGAACGTAAAGAAATGGCAGTTATCGATGAAGGGAAACCATCTATTACACACTTTAAAGTAGTAGATAGATTCGAGAAATATACACTTATCGAGTGTGAATTAGAAACTGGTCGTACTCACCAAATTAGAGTACATATGAAATACATCAACCACCCATTAGTAGGAGATCCAGTATATGGTCCAAGAAAAACATTAAATACTAATGGACAAGCACTACATTCAAAAAGTATCGAATTCAACCACCCAATCACAGGAGAACATTTATATTTTGAAACAGAAATTCCTGAATACATGGTTGAAACTATGTCTAAATTAGATAAATAGTAAAAAAAGTATAATATATCGCCTCAAATATTAGTATAAACAACTAGTTTTGGGGTGATTTTTTCAAATTCTAGAGGTGTACTAGTATAATAAATAAATTTAGAGAAAAAATTAAATAGTTTAAATAAATGAAAATTTTAAAAAAATCAAGTTAGAAAGTTTAAAGTGCGAATTTATAAAAACTAAAAAATTAACTATGTATACGTTAACAGAGAAAACTTGTGATACCAAAGAATAGAAGAATTAATATGTTAAAATTTAATAAATATTACACTTAATTGAAAATTATAAAAGAAAATAGTTTATTTTTTCTAAAAAGTGTAGTATTATAATATATAGTAAGTAGTTATTTAAGGAGGACAAACAACATGGTATTAGTACCAGCAAAAGACATGCTTGTAAAAGCAAGAAAAGAAGGATATGCAGTAGGGCATTTCAACATCAATAACTTAGAATGGACAAAAGCTATTTTAGCAGCTTGTGAAGAAGCAAAAAGTCCAGTAATCTTAGGAGTAAGTGAAGGAGCAGTTAAATACATGACTGGTTTCAGAACTGTAGCAGCTATGGTTGAAGCTATGGTAGAAGAAATGAAAATCACAGTTCCTGTAGCATTACACTTAGACCATGGTTCATACGAAGGGACTCAAAAAGCTATCGAAGCTGGATTTAGTTCAGTAATGTTCGACGGATCACACTATCCATTCGAAGAAAACATCGCTAAATCTAAAGAAATGATCGCTTTAGCTCACTCTAAAGGTCTTTCTATCGAGTGTGAAGTAGGTTCAATCGGTGGTGAAGAAGATGGAGTTATCGGTAGCGGTGAATTAGCTGATCCAAACGAATGTAAAACAATGGCTGACTTAGGAATCGACTTCCTAGCTGCAGGTATTGGTAACATCCATGGTAAATACCCAGAAAACTGGGCTGGATTAAGCTTTGAAACATTAGAAAAAATTTCTAACATCACTGGTGGAATTCCATTAGTATTACACGGTGGTTCAGGAATCCCAACTGAGCAAATCCAAAAAGCTATCTCTCTAGGAGTATCTAAAGTTAATGTTAACACTGAATGTCAATTAGCATTTGCTGAAGCTACACGTAAATACATTGAAGAAGGTGGAGATCAAAAACCTAAAGGTTTCGACCCTCGTAAATTATTAAACCCTGGATTTGAAGCTATTAAAGCTATGGTTCACGAAAAAATCGATATCTTCGGTTCAAGAAACAAAGCATAATAACTACGAAACATATTTTAAGACTCATGCTTTGCATGAGTCTTTTTTTAATAGAAGGGAGAATTCCAATGCAAGAAACAATAAATTATTTAAAAAAACTAACAAGTATAGTATCACCTACAGGTTATACTAAAGAAATCTCTGATTACTTAGTAGAAGAATTAGAAAGACTTGGCTACAATCCAATAAGAACTAATAAAGGTGGAGTGAATGTAGTAGTAAAAGGAAAAGATGATTCTAAACATCGTGTAGTTACTGCTCACGTTGATACTCTAGGCGCTATGGTTCGTGCCATAAAACCAGACGGAAGACTTAAATTAGCTAAAGTCGGTGGTTATCCTTGGAACATGATTGAAGGAGAAAACTGTCTTGTACACGTAGCGAGTACAGGAAAAACAGTAAGTGGTACTATCTTAGTTCATCAAACTAGCACACACGTATATAGAGATGCGGGTACTGTAGAACGTACAGAAGATAATATGGAAGTAAGATTAGATGCGAAGGTAACCAACAAAAAAGAAACTCGCGACTTAGGTATTGATATTGGAGACTTCATTAGTTTTGATCCTAGAACTATTATAACAGATACAGGATTCATTAAGAGTAGATTTTTAGACGATAAGGTGAGTGCAGCAATTTTACTAGACTTACTAAGAATATATAAAGAAGAAAATATTGCACTTCCATATACAACAAACTTTATGTTTAGTGTGTTTGAAGAAGTAGGTCATGGAGCAAACTCAAGTCTTCCGAAAGAAGCGGTAGAATACCTTGCGGTAGATATGGGTGCAATGGGCGATGACCAACAAACAGATGAATATACAGTATCTATCTGTGTAAAAGATGCTAGTGGTCCATATAACTATGAATTCAGAAATCACCTAGTAAATCTAGCGAAAGAAAATGGAATAGAATACAAACTAGATATATATCCATATTATGGAAGTGATGCTTCAGCCGCCATGAGAGCAGGAGCAGAAGTAAAACATGCGCTATTAGGTGCAGGAATAGAGTCAAGTCACTCTTACGAAAGAACACATGTAGACTCAGTAGAGCAAACACATAAACTAGTTAATGCTTATTTACGAAGTAATTTAGTGTAATGAGTATAAAAAATAACAGATGATTTAATAAATTATTTAATCTATATATAGTTGTATTAAAATTATTTACCTAAGTTATATTTACAGGGAAATATGTCAACTAAATGTTATATGAAAATAGTAATGGAATAGAAAAATGCCTATTTAATGCCTAATTTTAACAAAAAATCTTAAAAAACTTAAGAAAATAACTTGACTTTTATTACAAAACTCAATATAATAACAATATATACGAATACGATCGTATTAAAAAATAATATTATTAATGAAAAGGAGATTTAATACTATGAACAAAAAAGTATTATTATCAGTATTATCAGCTGGATTATTAGCAGCAACTGTAACACCAGCTTTAGCTAACGAAAACCCAATCAATGGTGGAGCAAATAAACCAGGTGCATATGATCAACCAACAGTTGGTGGAGGAGTTAACGATGCTTACAATTCACAAACTGAATTCGTAAGTGCTCGTACAGTAGAAGAGTACCTAAGCGGACATGCTGGAGAAATCGCTGCTGAAGCAGCTAAAGATCCTGCAGTAGTAGCAGCTAAAAAAGCTTTAGATGCAGTTGAAGGTGGATCTCACAACTATACTGAAATCAAAGCAGCTTACGACAAAGCATACAATGATGCTTTCTTAAAAGTACGTAACGTATATGTACAAAAATTCCAAAAAATTCAAAACTCTGCTAAAAAAGCAGAAAGAAATTACTACATCTTAAACGAAACTCCAGAACAAAAAAATGCACGTTACCTTAAAGAACAAGGTCTAGATCCAAAAGATGGATACAAAGTAGTAAATAAAGATGGTAAAACTGTAATCGTTGATAAAGACGGAAAAGTTGTTAAAGAAATTAAAGCAGCTAAAAAAGCATTACCAAAAACTCACGCAGTTAAATAATACTGACGAAGAATTAAAAAAAGGATGTTTGATTTCAAACTCCTTTTTTTTTATAGTGATTTTTATCGGTTGTGTACTAAATCCGGTGTATTGAAAAATTTCAATCCCAGATTTAATTTTTATACACAAAAACAACCTCAAAACTCAGATTGTTTCTGATGTTTGAAGGTTGTTTTTATTCTTATCTTATTGCTTTTAATCTGGTTGCCACTACTGTTCCTATAGCTGCGATGATTGCTGATGCGTAGAACACATATGAAGTACTAATATCCCATAATGCTCCCATAATATACAGTCCTATAGCCATACTTAGTTGGAAACAAATAGCTGTATACAGGTTTTGCATATCTATTATTTCTTTATTGTTGTAATCTCTATTTAGCATTAAGATGAATGCTATATGTGCAACTGCGAATGTTATCGCATGGAATGTTTGCATTACTGTAAATACATAAATATTATGGAAAGTCGCTAAGGCTGCCCAACGTATCACGGCGCAAACTCCCGCGAACACCAATAGATTTTTTGGTTTTATTTTATCTACCAATCTCTTTGAGAAGATAAAGAAGATAATTTCTGCGATTACCGATACGTTTAAGATTACTCCCGATAACCATTTAGCTGATATGTTCATACTTTCTAAATATATAGCGTTGTAATTGTTGTATGCTGTGTGAGAAAGTTGGTATAAGAAAATAGTTACTATTAATAATATCGCATTTCTATCTTTTAATACCCAGCCATATAGGCTTTCTTCTTTATCGCTGTTACTGTTATTATCTAAGTTTAAGTTTTTTACTAATTTTGGTTGTGGTAGGAACATAAACATTAAATATAGTGCTACTAAAAATATTAGTATGTAATATAGAGCTCCATTACCTACATATCCTAAAATTCCTCCGATAAATATACCAACAACTGTATACCCAAGCGATCCGTATGTTCGTGCTTTCCCGTAGTCTATATTTTCTTCACGTAAAAATAATGAAGCTAAACCTTCTACAAGTGGATTAATCATGAAGTAAATTAATCCGAATAGGAACGTGATAATTCCTAGTAATATTTTTTCGTTCGTGAATCCATAACTTACCGCAAGGATAAGACCCGAAGCCACAGACAATTTCATCGTAATATTTAAGTTGTATTTTTTTATTAAATACGGACTTAAAAATATACCACTGATAACCCTAGCGAAATACAGCATTGAGAATATTGAACTGGCCTCTAGAACGCTTAAGTTTTTTACAGAAGTCAGATAAACCATCCAGAATGGTAAGAAAGTCCCTGTTACTAAAAATTGTAAAAAGTAGTTAGACGATAACCAAGTTTTTGATGACATATTTACCTCCTAATTTACGAAAAATTGTACTAGAACTACTAAGCTATTCATTAAAATATGAGCTACGATAGGTGTAATTATTCTCTTAGTATGTAAATATAGATAAGAAAATACGAAAGACATTCCGATATAAACGATCATAATTGGTGAAAATCCATCGTGAGGTAGTGCGAATATTATTCCTGTGATTAATGCAGGAATAGTGAATCTTATCCACTTTTTACTACCTATCATTGCGTCGTAAAAATATCCAAATACTGCTTTTCTAAAGAATAATTCTTCCATTATTGGTCCTAGTACAGCTACATATAGTACGAAGTATGGTTTTAGTTTTATTACTTCAACAACGTTACTTGTGTTTTTACTTTTAGTAGGAAAGCTAAAAAAGTTTGATAGGTATACTAACAAACCGTTTAGAAGTCCTTGTAGTAACATCATCGAAATAAACCCAATAATTCCAATTGCAAATAGGGTGATAAGGTTATATTGTGACTGTTGTCTATCTAAATCATTAGTTCCTTTTCTAGAAATAAAACCAAGAATAAAGGTCGCTGTTAAAGATAATAATAACACAATAGTTACACGACTATCAACACTAATATTTCGAGGGAGTTGAAGTGGAATAACGAATACAGCTAGTATATAAATAATTCCACTAAGAAGTAGGTGGTTAACATTACCACGAGTTAATGAAAATCTCATAGACCCTCCTTATTAAATTTTAATCATTTTCTATTATAACATCTATAAATAATGAGTACAACCTTATTGATTAAAAGTTGTATATAATGGTGAAAATAATACGCTAAAAATTTAACTTAAATAATTTATCATTTATAAGTAAACGTATTCATGATATTTTTATTTATTTAACTTGAAAATTTATAAATTTAGTGATAGAATGTAAAATAAGAAAGCGAGCTGATGATGGTGAAAGTTCAGCAACAATATTGGCATTAAATACAATTTAATATTATTAAAGTTGAGTTTTTACTAATCAGGGTGGAACCGCGGAAATTATTTCGTCCCTAGATATGCTTCGGCATATCTAGGGCTTTTTATATTTTAAAAATTAGGAGGAAACAATAATGGAGAAAATTTTATCTCTAGCAAAAAATAGAGGATTCGTATTTCAAGGATCTGAAATTTATGGTGGATTAGCTAATACTTGGGATTACGGTCCACTAGGTGTAGAATTAAAAAATAATGTAAAAAAAGCATGGTGGAAAAAATTCATTCAAGAATCACCATATAACGTAGGGTTAGATGCGGCTATTTTCATGAACCCACGTACTTGGGAAGCATCAGGACATGTAGGTAACTTCAGTGACCCTATGATGGACTGTAAAGTTTGTAAATCACGTCTTCGTGCTGATAAACTAATCGAAGAATACTACTTCAATGAAAAAAATGAAGATGTAGTAGTAGATGGTCTTCCATTCGAAGAATTAGAAGCTATTATCGATCGTGAAAACATTAAATGTCCAGAATGTGGTAGCCATGACTACACTAACATTCGTCAATTTAACCTTATGTTCAAAACTAACCAAGGTGTAGTAGAAAATTCTACAAGCCAAATTTACTTACGTCCTGAAACAGCACAAGGTATCTTCGTTAACTTCAAAAACGTTCAACGTAGTATGCGTAAAAAATTACCATTCGGTATTGGACAAATTGGTAAATCATTCCGTAACGAAATTACACCAGGTAACTTCATCTTCCGTACACGTGAATTTGAACAAATGGAATTAGAATTTTTCTGTGAACCAGGAACTGAATTAGATTGGCACACTACTTGGAAAAATAACTGTGAAAAATTCTTATTAGATTTAGGTATGACTAAAGAAAATATCCGTCTACGTGACCACGATCAAGAAGAATTATCACACTACTCTAATGCAACTACTGATATCGAGTTCAAATTCCCATTCGGTTGGGGAGAACTTTGGGGTATTGCTTCAAGAACGGATTACGACTTAAAACAACATATGGAACACTCTGGTCAAGATTTAACTTACCAAGACTTAAGTACAAATGAAAAATTCATCCCATACTGTATTGAACCATCTGTAGGGGTTGACCGTGTTCTTCTAGCATTTTTATGTGATGCATACAATGAAGAAGAGGTTGGAGAAAATGATACTCGTACAGTTCTTAAATTCCATCCAGCTCTTGCTCCATTTAAAGCAGCAGTATTACCACTTTCTAAAAAATTAAGTGATAAAGCTGTTGAAGTATATCAACAATTAGCTGCAGACTTTATGGTTGATTTCGATGAGACTGGATCAATTGGTAAGAGATATAGAAGACAAGACGAAGTTGGTACTCCATTCTGTATCACTTATGACTTCGAATCAGAAAATGATGGAATGGTAACTGTTCGTGATAGAGATACTATGGAACAAACTCGTATTCCAATCGCTGAATTAAAACAATATATTGAAGAAAAAATTAAATTCTAATTAAATGAACACTCAGAACATGATCTGACCTCAAAAAGTTAGACTTAGGATAGCGTTGTAGTTGTAATGACTGCTTCGCTATCCTTTTTAATTTTATTTGGGTTAATTTATAAAAAATAGATTAAAAAACTTAAAATCAATTATAAATACTTAAAAATACTTGAAAAAACTTAAATAGTATGTTAATATAAATGCATAGATAATTAGACTCGGAGGAATTTTATGATTAAACATTTATTTTCAGATATGGATGGAACAGTTCTTAATAGTAATGGAGAAATAAGCGAAGTAAATATAAGTGCTATAAAGGAGAGTAAATTGCCTTTTACTCTTGTATCTGCACGCTCTCCTCAAAAATTGAAGAAAACAATTGATTCGTTAGAAATCGACGGTGTTCATGTATCATTTAATGGAGGATTAATCTTCGAGAAAATAGATAAAGAAATAATAATATTGCACAAAGAACCTATTGATTTTTCATTGGCTAAAAAGTTAGTTTTAGATATAAGAAATCAATTCCCGAATACAAGTATTAGTTTATATGATATAGAGAATTGGAATACGGATAAAAAAAATGATGGAATATTATCAGAAGCCAAAATTGTACATGTAGATGTAAATGTTGTCGATTTTAATGAATATTTTAAAGAAGAAAAGGACATTTTTAAAGTTTCTTTTATAGAATATAATAAAGAAATCTTTGATGAAATTGCAGATTACGTAGATAAAGAATTTTCTAAAGAAGAATTAACTATTCAAAGATCGCTTAGTGGATATTTAGAAATTACTCATAAAAATGCTAAGAAATCAAAAGGAATTGAGTATATTAGTAAACTTGAAAAATTAGAGAAAAATGAATTATTAGCATTCGGCGATGGTCAAAATGATATACCAATGTTTGAAACTGTAGGATATTCAGTTGTCATGGATAATGCAACTGACGATGTAAAAAAGTATGCTGACTATATTACTAAATCAAATAATGAAGACGGTGTAGCATATGCTATTGAAAATTTTGTTAAGAAGATATAAGGTGAAAAAATGTATCAAGAACAGAGATTAGAAAAAATACTTGAATTATTAAATGAAAAAGGACAGGTATCTGCTAAAGAAGTAGTGGAGTACCTTGGTGTATCAAGAGATACTATTAGACGTGATTTTCGAATTTTGGGTGAACGCCAAGATGTCCAAAGAACACATGGTGGATTAATATTACCTAAAGATAGAACCAATATAAGTTCGTATAAGGAAAGACTAAGAGAGTTAACGCCTTCTAAGGCGCAGATAGCATTAAAAGCACAAAAACTGCTGAAAGAAGAAGGGGTATATTTCGTAGATGCTTCTACAATAACTACTAAAATTGTAGAAGAGTTACCTAAGAATACAAAAGTATATTCTCATTCTCTAGATGTAGCGATAACAGTAAGTGAGAATGAAAATGTTGATTTTCATCTATTAGGTGGAGAATTTTTTAAGAAACAAAGATTTTATTATGGTAATGACATTGAAATATTAAAGTCTATTAGTTTTGATATAGTATTTACAGGAGCTGCAGGCATTAAGGGGGGGGGAATAACATTAGACGATTACGAAGATGTAGTAGTAAAAAAATTAGCGTTAGAAAATGCTAAAATCAAAGTCCTAGTAGCAGAATTATCAAAATTTGATAAAGATGCGAATTTTATACTCGATAAAATAAGTAATTTTGATTATTTTATTACCGATAAGAAACCATCAGAGGAAATTATGAAGTTATTAGGTAAAGATATTCAAATAATATATTAACAATGTCCTTATAAATATAATTTTTTATTATGACGTGTATAAAATTAATTTATTAGGAAAAAATATTAAGAATCAACTTTTATGTATTTAAGAGTTGGTTCTTTTTGTTTTATAAGAGCAAATAAAATATGATTAGATTAATTTTCTATCGAGAATATATAGAATATCTGTTTTTTCGTTATGTTAACTATATATTCATGTGAGAATTAACAATTAAAGTTCTTGTTTTAATTATATATATCAAATTATTTTTGAAAATATCCGAATTTTATTCTGTTTATACTTGATTAATATTTAAACAAGTAGTATAATTTGAATTATAGACGTACGATAAGAACGTTTTACGTAAATAGATAGTTAAAAAACGTACATTCAAAATAAAAAAGGAGCTTAAAGTATGAAAGTTGCGGTAATTATGGGTTCAAAGTCGGATTATACAACGATGGAAGAAACTTGTAAATTGTTGGAAGAGTTTGAAATTCCTTTTGATAAAAAAGTAGTAAGTGCACATAGAACGCCAGATCTTTTAGTTGAATTTTCTAAAAATGCAAAGAGTAATGGTTATTCGTTGATTATAGCGGCTGCAGGAGGTGCAGCACATCTTCCGGGTATGGTTGCTTCTATGACGACATTACCAGTCATTGGTGTTCCGATTAAATCTAGTGTTCTTAGTGGAGTCGATTCATTGTATTCGATAGTTCAGATGCCTGCTGGAGTACCAGTATTAACTATGGCAATAGGGATAGCTGGAGCTAAAAATGCGGCTATAAGTGCTTTATCAATACTTGGAATTAATGATGAAAAGTATGCATCTAAGTACGAACGATTTAAAAAAGAACAAGAAAGAATAGTATTGGAAGAGATGAAACTATGATTAAGACGATATTACCAGGAAAAACTATTGGAATAATTGGTGGTGGTCAACTAGGGAGAATGCTCGCGATGAGCGCTAAGGAGATGGGCTACAAAATTGCCGTTCTAGATCCTAGTGATAGTTGTTGTGCAAAAATTTTTAGCGATATTTTTATTCAAGCTGAATTCAATGATTTTGCTAGTGTTGAAAAGTTATGTTCGGTTAGTGATGTTATCACTTTTGAATTTGAGAATATTGATGCCGCTTCTTTAGAAAAACTAGAGAAAAAATATAACATTGTTCAAAGTGCAGAAGTACTAAGAACAACTCAACATAGATATTATGAAAAAGAATTTGCTAGAAAACTAGATATTCCAACAGTAGATTATATATATGTTGAAGAAGATACAAATGTAGAAATAACAAAGCCTTATTTAATGAAAACTGTACGCTTTGGTTATGACGGAAAAGGTCAGAAAAAAATAAGCTTTAGTGAAGAAGTAGAACTATATACTTTACTTGAAGAGTTCGTAAAACTTGATAAAGAAATCTCGGTAGTTGCGGTTAAAGATAAAGCCGAGGTAAATATCGTCGCAGTAGTCGAAAATGAACATAGAAATAATATTTTATATCGTTCGAAAGTACCAACTACCGCAACTAAAGAACAAGAAGCTCTTGCAATCGAGTATACGAAAAGAATTCTTAGTAATTTTGACTATTACGGAGTACTTACTGTTGAGTTTTTTATTAGTGAAGGAAAAGTTATTTTTAATGAAATAGCACCACGAGTTCACAATTCAGGTCATATAACAATGCAGAGTGCGACGAAGAGTCAATTTAGAGCTCACATTGAAGCAATTTGTGGCTTAAAAGTAGGTAAGATAGAAAATAAAGAAACAACACTCTATAATATCCTAGGTCAAGACTTAGATTTTTATATAGATGTGTATAAAAACAAAGGTGGTTACCTACACTTATATGAAAAAGAACCACGCCAAGATAGAAAAGTAGGACATATTAATTTTTACGGTGATGTAATTTTAGGAGGAGAACATGACTAACAAACGAATTTTTGTAAAGAAACGCAATGGATATAATAAAGAAGAATTACAATTACGAGATAACTTGAACTTAGAATTTAATCTAGATATTGACTCTGTGGAATTGTATGTAATTTATGATGTCTTTAATATTGATGAAGAAACTTATGAACTAGCTAAAACTTCTGTGTTTTCTGAGATTGTTGTCGATGAAGTGTTTGAAGATATTGAGCTTAATGATGGGAAGTACTTTGCTTATGAAGTTCTACCTGCTCAATACGATCAAAGAGCTGACAGCGCAAAAGAAAGCATAAGATTGCTTAACTCAAAAAGTAAAGCAACTGTACGAAGTGGAAAGTTAGTTCTTTTTAATAAGAAACTTACAGATGAACAATTAGAACTTGTAGAAAGCTACTTAGTAAATCCTATTGAAGCTCGTAAAAAAGATTTATCAATTCTTAACTTTACACTAGACTCTACTCCAAAACCACTAAAAGATTTAGCTGGATTTTTAGAGTTTGATAAAGATGCGTTACTTGGTCTTAAAAAAGAATTTTCTCTAGCGATGAATATTGAAGATTTAGTATTTATCCAAGATTATTTCAAAAAAGAAGGTCGTGTTCCTACTGAAACTGAGATCTATGTATTAGACTGTTACTGGAGTGATCATTGCCGACACACTACATTCGAGACAGTGTTGGATGAAGTTAAAATTGAGTCAGAACTTTTCCAAAAAGAGATGCAAGATGCATTTGATTATTACTTAAAAGTGCGTGACGAACTTGATCGTAACGATAAACCTATTACACTTATGGATATGGCGAGTATTATAGGTAAATATCATGTAAAAGTATTAAAAGATGAAAATATTGAAGTAAGTGAAGAGATTAATGCATGTTCATTCTTTACTACAATAGAAAATAATGGTGAAAAAGAACGTTGGTTAATCCAATTCAAAAATGAAACTCATAACCACCCAAGTGAAATCGAGCCATTTGGAGGAGCTAGTACTTGTATAGGGGGAGCTATTAGAGATCCACTATCAGGACGTAGTTACGTATATCAAGCTATGCGTATTTCAGGAAGTGGTAATGTATTACAAAAACGTGAAGATACTTTAAAACACAAACTTCCTCAAGTAGATATAGCTAAAGGAACTGCACATGGTAACTCATCTTACGGTAACCAAATAGGACTTGCGACTACTTTTGTTCGTGAATTATATGATGATAGCTATGTGGCTAAACATATGGAAGTTGGTGCTGTAGTCGGAGCTGTTAAGGACGGAGATTATAAACGAGAAACTCTTGTCGATGGTGATATCGTTGTAATGATAGGTGGAAGAACTGGTCGTGATGGTATTCAAGGTGCGAGCGGTTCAAGTGTAGAACATACTAACGATTCATTAAATACAATGTCTAGCCAAGTTCAAAAAGGTAATGCGCCTGAAGAACGTAAGTTACAGCGTTTATTTAGAAAACCAGAAGTAACAAAACTTATTAAAAAATGTAATGACTTCGGTGCTGGTGGTGTTTGTGTAGCTATCGGTGAACTTTCTGATGGTATTGAAATTCATTTAGAAAAAGTTCTTACTAAATATCAAGGATTAAATGCAACAGAATTAGCTACAAGTGAATCTCAAGAACGTATGGCAGTAGCTATTGATAAAAAAGATTACGAGGCGTTTGTTCGTGAATGCGAGAAAGAAAATATTGAGTATGCTCATGTTGCGAATGTGACTAATAGACGTCGTTTAGAAATGTATTACAACGATGAGAAAGTTGTTGATATGAGTGCTGATTTCTTAGAAACAAGTGGTGTTCGTCAAAAATCGACAGTAACGATGAAAGATAATACTGCTGCTAATCCATTTTTAAATAAAGAAGTAACTCGTGAAAATATCTTAAGTGAATTAGGAGAGTTAAATGTAACTTGTCAAAAAGGTCTAGCACAAAAATTCGACTCTTCAATTGGTGTCACTACAGTTCTTATGCCTTTTGCTGGTAAACATAAACTTACACCAGTTCAAGCAAGTGTTCAAGCCTTACCAACATTACATACAACAAGTGATACAGCGACAATCTTAACATATGGATTTATTCCAAAAATTTCATACTACTCACCATTCCTATCATCAATTTATGCGGTGTTGGAATCAGTAGCTAAAGTTTACGCAGTAGGTGGAAATAAAGATAGCTTATACTTCTCATTCCAAGAATACTTTGAAAAACTAGGTACTGATAGTACTAAATGGGGTAAAGTTACTCAAAGTTTATTAGGAAGTATTTATGCTCAAAAAGAAATTGGTAGACCAAGTATCGGTGGTAAGGATAGTATGTCAGGTACTTTCAATGACTTAAATGTGGTTGAAACATTAATTTCATTTGCTTGTACACCAGTAAAAATAGCTGATGTAATAACTCCAGAACTGAAAAAAGTTGGCAATAAATTGTACTATGTACCTGTAGAAAAAGATGAAAAAGGATATCCGGATATTAAGAAAACTTTAGAAAATTACGAACTTGTTCATAAGTATATTAAAGAAGGTAAGATAGTATCTGCTTATGTACAAGAAGAAGGAAGTATCGCCGCTTCATTAGTGAAGATGTCACTAGGTAATGATCTTGGTTTTGAAGTTGAAAAAGAAAATATTCTTAACTTTGATCCAGCATCTCTAGTAGTTGAAGCTACAGCTGATCTACCATTTGAGAAGTTAGGAAAAGTTAGTGAAAGAATTATAATTAATAACGAAGTGTTTATGCATAAAGATATTTATGAAGCATACACAAAAACACTAAATAAAGTTTATCCATTATATCAAAATGAAGATAAAGGTAATGTTGAAAATCTTCATACAGAATATAAAGAGAAAAAATATTATCCAGAATATGTAGAGGATGTAAAAGTTGTTATTCCAGTATTCCCTGGTACAAACTGTGAGTACGATAGTGAAAAAGCTTTTATAGAAGCAGGAGCTACACCAATTACAGTAGTTATTAGAAATACTCGCGAAAATGATATTGAGCAGTCAATAGAAGAGTTCACAAAAGCTATTGAACAGTCTCATATAGTTATGTTCCCTGGAGGATTCTCTAGTGGGGATGAGCCAGATGGAAGTGCTAAATACATTGTAAACTTCTTAAAAAATGAAAAAGTTAAAGATGCGATTCATAAACACCTTGCTCAGAAAAAATTAATCTTAGGTGTGTGTAATGGATTCCAAGCGTTGCTTAAGTCGGGACTATTACCATACGGTGAAGTTAGAGAGTTGGCAGAAGATGATTTAACACTTTACAGAAATGATAGTTATGAACATATTTCAACTACAGCTTTTACTCGTGTAGCTAATACAAACTCTCCTTGGTTACAAGATTTTAATATCGGAGATCAACACGAAGTAGTATTCAGTCATGGTGAAGGTAAAGTCGTAGGACTTAATATTAACAAGTTTAAACATCTTGTAGCTTTTCAATATAGTGATTTCGATGGTAATGCTACATTAAACGGTCGCTTCAATCCTAATGGATCAGTTCTAGCTACTGAGGGATTGGTTAGTGAAGATGGACTTATCTTAGGAAAAATGGGTCACAGCGAAAGATACGGAGATACATTATATAAAACAAATACATTAAAAGTTAAACAAGATATTTTCAAAAATGGTGTGAATTATTTCAAAGGGGGAAGAAAATAATGAAACTTTTATACGAAGGAAAAGCTAAACAACTGTTCGAATGTGAAAACAATGATGAAATATATGTACATTATAAAAATAGTGCTACAGCCTTTAACGGTGTTAAAAAAGAAGAGTTTGAAGGTAAAGGAGTATTTAATAATACAATTACTTCACTAATCTTCGAGTATTTAGACAAACAAGGTGTAAAAACACACTTTATTAGAAAAGTTAATGAAACAGATCAGATTTGTAAACATGTTACTATTATTCCTTTAGAAGTAATAGTTCGTAATATAGTAGCAGGTTCTATGGCAAAAAAATACGGTTTAGAAGAAGGAAAAAAATTAAAGAAACCGGTTTTTGAACTAAGTTATAAAAATGACGAACTAAATGATCCGCTAATTAACAATGATCATGCGGTGGCATTAGAAATCGTTACAGAAGAAGAGTTAGAAAATATCAGAACTCAAGCATTAAAAATCAATGAACTATTACAAAAATTGTACTTAGATGCAAACCTAGTACTTGTTGATTTCAAAATTGAATTCGGAAAAACTAAAGATGGAGAGATAATTCTTGCTGATGAAATTTCTCCAGATACATGTCGTCTTTGGGATAAAGATACAAATGAAAAATTAGATAAAGATAGATTTAGAAGAGATTTAGGTTCAGTAATGGAAGCTTATGAAGAAGTTTTAAGGAGATTAGAAAATGCGTAGTCTTAATGAAGAATGTGGAGTATTTGGTATTTGGGGACATCCTGAAGCAAGTAACGTAACATACTTTGGTTTACATAGTTTACAACATAGAGGTCAAGAAGGAGCTGGAATAGTTTCAAAGGAGGGCACTAAACTAAGAGGACATCGTGATCTTGGTCTAGTATCAGAAGTCTTTCGTGATAAAGAAAAATTAGAAAGATTAGTAGGAGAGAGTGCTATTGGTCATGTTAGATATGCAACTAGCGGTAGCAATAGTATCCAAAATATTCAACCATTCTTATTTCATTTCTATGATATGAGTGTTGGTATTTGCCATAATGGTAATTTAATCAATGCGAAAACTTTAAGAAAAGAATTAGAAGAACAAGGTGCAATATTTCATTCATCTTCAGATACTGAAGTACTTATTCATCTTATCAGAAGAAGTAAAAAAGAAACTTTTAAAGAACAGCTTAAAGAAAGTCTAAATATTATTAAAGGTGGGTTTACATATTTAGTATTAACAGAGGAAACTTTATATGGAGCGGTAGATCCAAATAGCTTTAGACCTTTAGCAATTGGAAAAATGAAAAATGGAGCGTATGTTGCTGCGAGTGAAACTTGTGCACTAGATGTAGTTGGTGCTGAGTTTGTGTGTAATGTAGGTGCTGGAGAGCTAGTTACTATTAATGATAAAGGTATTAGAATCGAGAAATATACTGAAAATACACAAGTAGCTATAGCTGCGATGGAATATGTTTACTTTGCTAGACCTGACTCAAATATTGCTGGTATTAACGTACACAGTGCTAGAAAAAGAACAGGGCGTACACTTGCTAAAGAACAGCCTACACCAGATGCAGATATGGTAATTGGGGTTCCTAACTCATCTTTATCAGCCGCTAGTGGTTATGCAGAGGAAAGTGGACTTCCATATGAAATGGGCCTAATTAAAAATCAATATGTAGCTCGTACATTTATTCAACCTACTCAAGAACTTCGTGAGCAAGGTGTAAGGATGAAACTATCAGCTGTAAGAGGAGTAGTTCAAGGTAAGAGTATCGTCTTAGTTGATGACTCAATAGTACGTGGTACTACAAGTAAGAGAATAGTTCAACTGTTGAAAGAAGCAGGAGCAAGAGAAGTGCACGTAAGAATAGCGTGTCCACCGCTAATGTTTCCTAGTTTCTATGGAATAGATATTTCTACTACACAAGAACTTATCTCAGCAAATAAAACAAATGAAGAAATATGCGAAATTATCGGAGCGGATTCACTAGGATTCCTAAGTGAACAAGGATTAATTGATTCTATTGGTTTAAACTATGATGCACCTTATACAGGGTTATGTATGGAGTGCTATAACGGAGACTATTCTGCAGGACTATATGATTATGAAGAAAGTTATGTTAATTCAATGACAGATATTCAAATACAATTTCTAAAAGAGAGGGGTAGAATGTAATGAGTAAAAAGTATGAAGAAAGTGGTGTGAGTTTACAAGCAGGTTATGAAAGTGTGGAGCGTATAAAAAAACACGTAGCTCGTACTAAGAATCTTGGTATGATGTCAGCTATCGGTGGTTTTGGGGGAGCGTTCGACCTTAGTAGCTATAATTTTAAAAATCCTGTATTAGTTAGTGGTACTGACGGTGTAGGAACTAAACTAAAACTTGCATTCGAATTAGATATTCATAATACTATCGGTATAGATGTTGTTGCGATGTGTGCAAATGACATACTAGCTCAAGGTGCGATTCCATTATTCTTCTTAGATTATTTAGCAGTAGGTAAGAACTATCCTGAACAAGTAGAAGCAATCGTAGAAGGTGTTGCTGAAGGTTGTGTTCAAGCAGGATGTGCGATAGTCGGAGGAGAGACTGCTGAGATGGCAGGATTTTATGAAGACGGGGAATATGATATTGCAGGATTCTGTGTAGGTGCTCAAGAAAAAGAATTACTGATAAGTACAGAAAATACTAAAGCTGGTCAAGTAGTAATTGGTCTTCCATCTAGTGGAGTACATTCTAATGGATTCTCATTAGTAAGAAAAATTTTAAAAGATAATAATATTGGTTTAAACGAACAATTTAACGGAAGTACAGTAGGAAAAACATTATTAACTCCTACTAAAATCTATGTAAAAGAAGTACTTAAAGTATTAGAAGAGGTAAAAGTAGCAGGAATAGCTCATATTACTGGGGGAGGTTTCCATGAGAATTTACCTCGTGCTCTAAAAGATGGATTAGGTATGAAAATTAATAAAAGTTCATATGAAGTACCAGAAATATTTAAGTACCTACAAGAAAAAGGTAAAATTGATGGAGAAGAAATGTACCATATCTTTAATATGGGTGTAGGTATGGCATTAATAGTAAACAAGGAAGATGTAGATAAAACTTTATCATTAATAGATAATGCGTTTGTCCTTGGTGAAGTAACAGAGGAAAGTGGAATAGAGATAGTATGAAGAAAGTAGCGATATTTGCGTCAGGAACAGGTAGTAATTTCGAAAAAATTGCAGATGATGAAAGACTAAAAGATAAAATCTCAATTGAGCTACTAGTATGCGATAGAAAAGATGCAACGGTAATTAGAAAAGCTCACGATAGAAATATTAAAGTGTTTGTCTTTTCAGCGAAAGATTTTGAATCAAAAGAAGCGTACGAAAGTGTGATTTTTGAGAAAGTTAAAGATTTAGATTATATATTTTTAGCAGGATATATGAGAATTATTTCACCGTATTTCTTGGAAAGATATAAAAAAACTATTCTTAATTTACATCCATCATTATTACCGAAATTTAAAGGTAAAGATGCTATCGAACAAGCTTTTAATGCAGGTGAGAAGGAAATAGGAATTAGTATTCATTATGTCAATGAAGAGCTAGATGGTGGAGAAGTAATCGCTCAAAGATCATTTGAAGTACAAGAAGATGATACTATAGAAACTGTTACTGAAAAAGTACATAAACTAGAACATAAATTATATCCAGAAGTTATATTGAAATTAGTTGAGGAGGCACTATGACTAAAAGAGCATTAATAAGTGTAAGTGATAAAACAAATATTGTAGAATTCGCAAAAGGTTTAGAAAAACATGGTTTTGAAGTTATTAGTACAGGTGGAACTTTTACACATTTGAAAAATAATGGTGTAAGCTGTATTAGTATTGAAGATGTTACACATTTTCCGGAAATTTTAGAAGGACGTGTAAAAACACTTCATCCAAAAATTCACGGTGGATTATTATCAAAACGTGGTAATGAACTTCATAATAAACATGTAGCTGAAAATAACATTGAATATATTGATTTAGTTTGTGTAAACTTATATCCATTCGAAGCTACTGTTAAAAAAGAAGGTGTTAGCGAAGAGGAAATCATCGAAAACATTGATATTGGTGGTCCTAGTATGTTAAGAAGTGCTGCTAAAAACTTTAATGATGTAGCAGTAGTTACTGATATTAATGACTATGATAAAATTCTTGAAGAACTTGAACAAGGAGGAATCTCATACGAAACACGACGTGCTTTAGCTATAAAAGTATTTAATACAACAGCTAGTTATGATGCAGCTATCGCCAATTACTTCAATAAAAAAGATAATTTAGTACCTGAAAAATTAACTTTATCTTATAAACTTCAAGATAGTCTTCGTTACGGGGAGAATCCTCATCAAAAAGCTTATCACTATGTACAGGATAATAACGAAAGCTATGCTTTGCAAAATGCTGTGCAACTTCATGGTAAAGAAATGTCATACAATAATATTCAAGATGCCTCTGCGGCACTGGATATTCTTTCAGAGTTTGATGAAACTACGTGTGTTGCTGTTAAACACATGAATCCATGTGGAGTAGCGACAGGAAATTCTGTATTTGAAGCATATAGTCGTGCATATGAAGCGGATCCAGTGTCGATTTTTGGAGGAATCGTTGCAGTAAATGGAAAAGTAGATAAAGCAACTGCTGAGAAAATGCACAATATCTTTTTAGAAATTATTTTAGCGACAGATTACGATGAAGAAGCATTAGAAATACTAACTAAGAAGAAAAATCTACGTATTTACAAACTGTCAGAAAAAAATAATAATCATGAACAACAAATTAAAAGTGTTCGTGGTGGAATCTTAGTACAAGATTTTAACGAAAAACTTGCAGATGAATATGAAAGTGTAACTGAGAAAAAAGTTGATGAAACTCAACAAAGAGATATTGAGTTTGGCTTAAAAGTTGTAAAACATGTTAAATCAAATGCAATAGTTGTAGTAAAAGACAGACAAACTTTAGGAATTGGTGCTGGTCAGATGAATAGAGTAGGTTCATGTAAAATAGCTTTAGAACAAGCAGGGGAAAAAGCAAGAGGTGCAGTGCTAGCTTCTGATGCATTCTTCCCAATGGGAGATAGTGCTGATATTGCAGCTGAATATGGTATTGCTACGATAGTGCAACCAGGTGGATCTATACGAGATCAAGAAAGCATAGATGCATGTAACGAGAAAGGTGTGGCGATGGTCTTCAGTAAAATACGCCACTTTAAACACTAATATGGCTAAAGTGTTAGTAGTAGGAAGCGGTGGTAGAGAGCACGCTATCGCTTATAAATTCCACAAAGAAGGTCACGAAGTACATATGGCAGGAATTAATCCTGCAGTCGAAAAATTTGGAGTATGTGTAGCATTAACAGAAGACCAAATACCTAGCTATGCAAAAACAAACAATATTGATCTAGTTTTCGTTGGACCTGAAGTACCATTAGTTAATGGTATAGTAGATGAGCTTCAAAAAGTAGGTATCCGCGCCTTTGGTCCCTCTAAACTAGCAGCACAACTAGAAGGAAGTAAAGTATTCTCAAAAATGATGATGAGAAAGTACAATATTCCAACAGCAAAATATGAAAGTTTTAATGATTATGAACAAGCTAAAGAGTACTTAAGTAAGCAAAAAGCACCGATTGTTCTTAAAGCAGACGGCTTAGCTGCAGGTAAAGGTGTAATTATAGCAAACACTTTAGAAGAAGCACAAATTGAACTTAAGGAAATGATGTGTAACGCTAAGTTCAATAAGGCTGGTTCTAGCGTTGTTATTGAAGAATTTCTTCAAGGTGAAGAATTTTCGTTAATGTGTTTTGTTTCGGATAGAAAAGTTTATCCGATGAAAATTGCTCAAGATCACAAACGTGCATTCGATAATGATGAAGGATTAAACACAGGTGGAATGGGAGCATACCTGCCACTTAAGAAAATTACTCAAGATGACATTGATGAAGGGGTTAGAAATGTTGTTCAACCGATGGTTGATGCTATGAGTAATGAAGGAATGCCATTTTATGGAATATTGTATGCCGGTCTTATGAAGTGTCATGATGGCGTAAAAACTATAGAATTTAATGTTCGTTTCGGAGATCCTGAGAGTGAAATTTTACTTCTTTCTTTAGAAAGTAGTCTATATAAGATTGCTAATAATATTATCGACGGAAAAGAAGTTAAATTAACTTGGTCTGAGGATGCATTTATAGGTGTCGTAATGGCAGCGAAAGGATATCCAGAACAGAGTAAAAAAGGGGCTGTAATACATGGCTTGAATAAAATCACTACACCAGTATTCCATATGGGAACTAAGCGTGTAGGTGATGATATAGTAATTAATTGTGGTCGTGTATTATTAGTTTGCGCTCAAGGAAAGAGCTTGCAAGAAGCATATAAAAAAGTGTATAATGAGATAGTAAAAATAGAATGTGAAGAACTATTTTACAGAAAAGACATCGGTCATTTGTCTTTATAATATTTTTAGATAGACCGATTGAAATAAAAACATCAGGAGATTATTGCAATGATTGAAAGATATAGTAGAGAAGAAATGCGTAATATCTTTAGCGATGAAAATCGTTTTAAAGCATATTTAGAAGTAGAACTTTATGCAACAGAAGCTTGGAGTACATTAGGGGTTGTACCAAAAGAAGACGTTGAAAAATTATTCGCTAATGCAAAATTTGACCTACCAGGAATTTTAGAATTAGAAAAAGAAACAAAGCATGATATAGTAGCATTCACTCGTAATGTTTCTAGTTATCTAGGCGATGAAAAAAAATGGGTGCACTATGGATTAACATCTACTGATGTTGTTGATACTGCTTATGGATATTTATATAAACAAGCTAATGATATACTTTACAGAGATTTATTAAATTTCCAAGAAGTATTAAAAGAAAAAGCATTACAATATAAATTCACACCATGTATCGGACGTACTCACGGAGTACATGCTGATATCAGTAGTTTTGGATTAAAATTCGCTCTTTATTATGATGAATTTAACCGTCATATCAAACGTTTTAATGAAGTAAGAAAAATTATCGAAGTAGGGAAAATCTCTGGAGCTGTAGGAACATTCTCAAATACTCCACCAGAAGTTCAAGACTATGTTTGTAAAAAATTAGGAATTGAATCAAGTAATATTTCAACGCAAACACTTCAACGAGATAGACATGCAGATTACTATGCAACTTTAGCATTAATCGCAAGTTCAATCGAAAAAATTGGGGTGGAAATTCGTCACTTACAACGTACAGAAGTAAGAGAAGCAGAAGAATTCTTCTCGAAAAATCAAAAAGGTTCAAGTGCAATGCCTCATAAACGTAATCCAATCTCAAGTGAAAACATGGCAGGATGCGCTAGAATTATGCGTGGATACATGTTTGCAGCATACGAAAACATTCCACTATGGCATGAACGTGATATTTCTCACTCAAGTGCCGAAAGAATCTTAAGTAATGATGCAACAACATTATTAGACTACATGTTAAACAGATTTACTAATGTTGTGAAAAATCTAACAGTATTTACTGATAACATGATTAAAAATATTTACGCTACTAATGGGGTAATCTTCGCTCAAAGAACAATGAGTAACCTTATTGAAAAATACTCATTCTCTCGTGAAGAAGCGTACGATTTAGTACAACCACTAGCGATGAAATCATGGTTCGAAGGTATTCCATTTAGACAACTTCTAGAAGAAAATGAAACTATTAAAAATACAGTTTCTAAAGAAGTGTTAGATAGTTGTTTCGATCTAAATGTACACCTTGTAAATATCGATAAGATCTATAAACGTATTCCAGGATTGGAAGATTAAAATAAAAAATAACAAGCTCAAAGAAAAGAGGTAGATTAAATGAAGTCAGACTTTCAAATTTCAAACGAATGTGAAAAGAAACATATTGCTGAAGTAGCAGGTAAATTAGGGATAAAAGAAGAAGATTTAATATTATACGGAAATCACAAAGCAAAAATCCAAACAAAAAATATTAAAAAAGATATTAGTGAAGATGCCAAACTATTACTAGTTACATCTATTAACCCAACATCAAGTGGTGAAGGAAAAAGTACTGTAACTATCGGTTTATCTGATGGATTAAATAGAATCGGAAAAAAATCTTGTGTTGCATTACGTGAACCATCTTTAGGTCCTGTATTAGGAAGAAAAGGTGGAGCAGCTGGTGGTGGATATGCTCAAGTAGTACCGATGGAAGATATTAACCTTCACTTTACTGGAGATATGCATGCTATTACTACAGCGCACAATGCAATTGCGGTATTAGTAAATAACCACGTATTTCAAGGGAACGAATTAGAGATTGATAGAATCGTCTTCAACCGTGTTATGGACATGAACGCTCGTGATTTACGTCATGTAAAAGTAAATGCAGGGACGGACTTAGAACGCCTTGATGGATTTGACATTACTGTAGCTAGTGAAGTAATGGCTATTCTATGTCTGTCAGAAGGTATTGCTGATCTTAAAGAAAAATTAGGTAATATCCTTGTAGCTTACAATAAAAAAGGTGAACCAGTTTACCTAAAAGATTTGAAAATTGAAGGTGTTATAACTTCATTATTAAAAGATGCAATTAAACCGAATATTGTTCAAACATTAGAGAACAATCCAGCAATTATTCACGGTGGACCATTCGCAAACATTGCGCACGGATGTAACTCAATCTTGGCGACAAAAACAGCTTTAAAATTCGCTGATTATGTAATTACAGAAGCAGGATTCGGAGCTGACCTAGGAGCTGAGAAATTCTTAAATATTAAATGTCGTAAAGCAGGTCTTAAGCCAAAAGCTGCAGTAGTAGTAGCAACAGTTAAAGCATTAAAACTACATGGAGACATTGAAGAAAAAGATCTAAAAGAAGAAAACTTAGAAGCATTAGCTAAAGGTGTTCAAAACTTAGAAAAACACATTGAAAACTTACGTAAATTTAATTTACCAATAGTAGTAGCTCTAAATGTCTTTGTTACAGACACTGAAAAAGAATTAGCATTCTTAGAAAACTGGGCTAAAGAACAAGGTGTAGAATTCTCTCGTACAGAAGTATGGGAAAAAGGTGGTCTTGGTGGAATAGACCTAGCTGAAAAAGTAGTAAAAGCTGTAGAAGGAAATGACAAAGAACTACAATTATTGTACAAAGACGAAGCTTCAATCACTGAAAAAATTGAAACAGTATGTCGTGAGATTTACGGAGCAGATGGAGTTAACTTCTCAGATGAAGTAAAATCTGAAATCGAAAGAATCGAAAGTCTTGGATTCAAGCATTTACCAGTATGTATGGCGAAAACTCCAGCTTCATTAACAGATAATGCAAAAATCAAAGGGCGTCCTACAGGATTTAACATTACTATTAACGATGTTAAATTAAGAAGTGGTGCAGGATTCGTAGTAGCATATGCGAATAAAGTACTAACAATGCCAGGACTTCCAAAAGTACCAAGTGCATTAAATATCGATATTGATGAAGAAACAGAAACAATCATTGGGATTTTCTAGTAGTATATTCCTAAAAAAGTAAAGAGTTAGACTTGTCTAGCTCTTTACTTTTTTAAGGAAAAATATAGTGTATTAAAGAATTTTTATACATGTAACTAATGTAAATACAAAAATAAAAAATAACTATAGATTTATTTATTATTTTGGTTATAATATACTTGAGAAAGTATATATTGAGTTATTTTATGTTTATATTAATGGGGATTTCCATTAATATTTATAGAGGAATTAAGACAGGAGGAAATATAAATGATAAGAAACGAGAAAACATATGGTTTTTTCAGAAAAACTAAAAAGTATGGTTTAATTGGATGTATAAGTTTTTGTGGAATTTTAGTATATGGACTAACTGATAACAACCAAATAGTAAATAAGGAGGCACAAGCCGCAGTTGTTAAAGGTGGAGCTGATATTGTGGATGCAGATGTTCACAATAAAGAGACTAGCGGTGTGGCTATGACCTATACTAGTTTTGATAGCAATGGATCAAAACAGGTTGCTTCAGGTAGTGGAGTATTTGTCGCACCGAATGTTATGGTGACAGTTGCTCATAATTATTTAGATAAAGACAAAGCTTCTGGATCGGGTTATGTTCGTGGAGGTAATAGTGCCCAAAGCTATGTTGTTATGAACTCTGATACGGAAAAACGTAACAATACACCAGCGAATGGAACTAGTGATATCATACCAAAAGGAAATATTCATTACTATAATCAGAAAGAATTTGCTAAATCTTATGAAAATGATTTAGCAGCTGTAGTTACAGAACGACCTGTAGAGGCGATGACAAATGGTGAAGATAAACCACGTGAACTTGGTGTTGCTAGTCAAGGTGATAATATTACTTTGATAGGTTATCCGAATGATTTCTCTTCGAAAAGATTGTCAGAAGCAACGAAAGCAAGATTAAAAGATGGAAAAATGTATAAAATCTCAGGGATACTATCAAGCCTAAATACAACTACTGGTGACGGTACTTATAATACGAGTGCTTTAGGTGGATTTTCAGGAGGGCCAATCTTTAATGATAAAGGTGAAGTTGTAGGTATTCATCAACACGGTACAAATACGGACGCAGGAACTGACGCCGAGCAGCATGGAGGAGGTTTATTTTTCACTGATAAACATAGATCTTGGATAAACAAGATAATAGAAGAACATGGTATTAAAGGTTGGTTTGTTAATGGGAATGATAAATATTATTATGATAACAACCATAGGGCGTTAGTTAGTACAGAGCGAGAAATAGATGGTGCTAGATACTCATTTGATAGTAATGGACGTGGAAGATTACTATCAGGTACAGAGAAAGGAAAAGTAGTACTTAGAATTAAGAATGAAGCTGGAGAAAAACTAGTAGAAAGAGTTGTCGCGCAAGGTAACGTAGGTTCTGCGGTTAATTATGACTTTAAACAAGACAAGGAAAATAAAGATTTATTTGGTAAAAATCCTAACGCCACAATTGTGTCTATAGATGGAGAGGCGATTAATAAGAAATTTAATGAAAATTGGTCTAAAGACTTTGTAAGTAAACTATCATTAGGAAATACATATATTGATGCTATCATTAAAGGAGACAACTTCGTTAGAACACAACCTGGCCAAGTTGATACATCTGGTGATGTTACGCTTCCTAAACCGAGTGAAGAGGTGAAGAATGCACCGAACGGATTGCGTAATTTCAATGCAACAGCGATTATAGTAACTCCTGATGGCACAGGATCGGGTACATTAATTGAAAAAGATTTATTACTTACAGTTGCTCATAACTTCTTGAAGTTTGAGAACGGTAAGGTGACGGAAAAAGCTACTGGTAATAATGATAAAAAATATTATGCAGTACTTCCAAATGGGAAAAAGGTATTCTTTACAGACTCTGATATTCATTATTGGAAAAAAGATGATTCAGTTGTTGGATTTACGCATGATCTTGCTTTAGTTAAGTTTAAAGAAGTTGTGGATAATGTTACCCCTGCTGCTGTAAAAGAAGATGTATCTGTTGTAAATAGCGGTGATAAAGTGTCAGTTTATGGTTTTCCTGATGGTAAATTAAAGCCAGTTATCGACACTAAAGTTACCGATGTAGTAGATCGAGGTGCTGGATTAACTGGAATTGGATATACGGGTACTAAACCAGGTGCATCAGGTGGTGGACTTTATAATGATAAAGGTGAAATTATCGGAGTGCATCAAAATGGTGTCGTTGGGGAAAGAAGTGGTGGATTAGTCTTTTCTAAAGAACAACTCGATTGGGTAAAATCTTATATTGATGGTAATCCGAAAGCCCCTGTATATAGAGAAGAAAAAAATGTAGACTACGGCGATGTTGCTGAATTTGAATTGAAGGATTTAAAAGATGATTCTAAATTAAAACAATGGTTCAGTGATAGAATAAAAAAAATAGGAACTGAAGATAAAATAAGATTATCTGTTGATGGAAATATATTATTTGAGAAAAAAATAGATACCGCTACTAAAGAAGATTTTGAGATAAAAACAGGATTATATAAAATTGAATCATTAGTTGAGAAAGAAGAAAAAATTCCTTTTGATACAAAATATGTAGCAGACAAAGAACTAAACAAAGGCGAAAGGTCTGTAATTAAAAAAGGTATTGAAGGAACACTTAAAACGACTTACATCAAGGATGAAGATGGAGAGTTAATAAAAGAAAAAGAAACTAAAGAACCAGCTGTTGATGAGGTAGTTAAAGTAGGGGTTAAACCAATAGAAAATACAAAGGAAATTCTGTCAAATACAAAATATATAGCAGATAAAGAAAAAGCAAGAGGACTACCTAACAAGCGCATAGAAGGTTCTAATGGTTATGAAAAAGAAGTTACAAAATATACACTTAATAAAAAAGATGGAACAATAAGTGAAACTGTAGAGAAAACAGAAAAGAAAGCAACTGATACAATAATAAAAGTTCCGGCGAAAGATAAAGTAGAAATAATAGAAATCCCAAGTCCAATAAGATACGAAAAAGATAGTACGAGAGAAAAAGGCCAAAATAATATTACTGTTTTTGGAGAAAAAGGGATGAGAAAAGTAACGACAACGTACGAAGTAAATCCGAAAACAGGAGAAGTAACAGAGCGAATAGGAACGCCAGAGATAAAAGAAGCAACAGAGACAGTAGTGAAAGTTCCAGCGAAGGATAAAGTAGAAGTAACAGAGATCCCAAGTCCAATAAGATATGAAAAAGATAGTACGAGAGAAAAAGGCCAAAATAATATTACTGTTTTTGGAGAAAAAGGAACAAGAAAAGTAACGACAACGTACGAAGTAAATCCAAAAACAGGAGAAATAACAGAGCGAACAGGAACGCCAGAGGTGAAAGCCGCAACAGAAACAGTAGTTAAAGTTGCCGCGAAAGATAAAGTAGAAGTAACAGAAATCCCAAGTTCAGCAAGATACGAAAAAGATAGTACGAGAGAAAAAGGCCAAAGTAATATTACTGTTCTTGGAGAAAAAGGAACAAGAAAAGTAACAACAACGTACGAAGTAAATCCGAAAACAGGCGAAGTAACTGAGCGAACAGGAATGCCAGAGATAAAAGAAGCAACAGAAACAGTAGTGAAAGTTCCAGCGAAGGATAAAGTAGAAGTAGTTCAACGAGAAAATGGGAAGAAGGTAAAAGTAACGACTGTATATACGGTTGATGAAAAAACAGGAAACATAATTCAAACAGAAAGAGAAGAAGAAATCTCTAGTGAGGATTTAACATCTAAATCAGATGAAAAAGCCCCAACTGTAGAAGAATTAAAACCGTTCGAAGGTGGAGTGAATCCTGCAGAATCAGTAGTGACAGAAGAATTAAAACCATTCGAAGGCGGAGTAAACTCAGAAATAGCATCGGTTAAAGAAGAATTACCTGAACTAAAAGTAGCACTTTTAAGAGATGAAGAAGGAAATGTCTTAGATGTTTTAGCGAATTCTGAAAAACCAAAAGAGCTAAAAGGCTATAAATATACAGGAAAAGAAGAAGTAGATGGCGAAGGAAATAAAATCTACATTTATGAGAAAGATAAATCAGGTGTTATAACATCTAAATCAGATGAAAAAGCCCCAACTGTAGAAGAATTAAAACCATTCGAAGGCGGAGTGAATCCCGCAGAATCAGTAGTGACAGAAGAAACTATACCGTTCGAAGCTGGAGTAAATTCAGAAACAGCAACAGTAAAAGAACAATTACCTGAACTAAAAGTAGCTCTTTTAAAAGACGAAAAAGGTAATATTTTAGATGTTTTAGCAATTTCTGAAAAGCCAAAAGAGCTAAAAGGCTATAAATATACAGGAAAAAAAGAAGTAGATGGCGAAGGGAATAAAATCTACATTTATCAAAAAGTTGAATTAGAGAATTTTGATAACAAAAAACAAGAAACTGTTGATGTTTATCAATCTCAAAATACTGAAAGTCAAAATGAGACTACTGCGTCTAAGAAAGCACAAGTCCAAAAACTACCTAATACTGGAGAAACACCTGTAGAAAGTGGAGTATTAGGTGGAATGTTACTTGTCGCAACAACGATGTTATCTAAACGAAAACTAAAAAAATAATATAATAACATAAAGAGGTCGATCCAAAAGGCCTAAATTTTAACAAAGAGTATATGAAAACTCATAGACGCAGTGGTTTATTGATATCTAAAATCGCTTTTAAAACGCTTTTTAGATATCTAATAAACTTGCGGGGGTGACTCGACAAAATCTTGTTTCTTCGAAATCACGATTTTTGAGTCACTCCCAAACTATAAAAGTTTTTAATGAAAACGCATAATAGTGAACAAAGTGTGAAAATGATCTATATCGTCCGATAATTTTGAGTTTTTTATAAAAAATGGTTGTAAACGTCTGTATTTGTGATATAATAATTAATGGAAAAAATATTTGCTTTCAGGAGGCGTAACTAATGTCAATAATCGTAGTAGTAGGTTCACAATGGGGAGATGAAGGTAAAGGTAAAATTACCGACTTTTTAGCAGAACGTGCTGATGTAATTGCTCGTTATCAAGGGGGTAACAATGCAGGACATACTATTAAGTTTGATGGAAAAACTTACAAACTTCAATTAATCCCATCTGGAATTTTTAATGAAGAGAAACTTTCAATTATCGGAAATGGTCTAGTAGTAGATCCTAAATGGATTTGTGGTGAGATTGATAGACTTAAAGAAAGTGGAGTTACTTGTAAGGGATTAAGAATCTCTAATAGAGCACATGTAGTATTACCATATCACTTAAAACTTGATGAAGTTGAAGAAGCTCGTCGTGGAGAAAACAAAATTGGTACTACTAAAAAAGGAATCGGACCATGTTATGTAGATAAATACAAACGTTGTGGTATCCGTATAGCTGATTTATTAGATACTGATCTATTCAAGAAAAAATTAGAACAAAATCTGAAAGAAAAAAATGAACTATTCGAAAAAATCTATGAAACTGAAGGATTCACAGTAGAAGAAATCTTCAATGAGTATTTCGAATATGGAAAACAATTAGCTCAATATGTTACAGATACTTCTAAAGTATTAGAAGATGCACAAAATGAAAATAAAAATATTTTATTTGAAGGTGCGCAAGGTGTTATGTTAGACATCGACCACGGAACATACCCGTATGTTACTTCATCTAACCCATCTGCAGGTGGAATTACAGTAGGTAATGGATTCGTACCAACAAATGGACTTAAAGTACTAGGTATTTCAAAAGCTTATACTTCACGTGTAGGGGATGGACCATTCCCAACAGAATTATTCGATGAAATCGGAGATACAATTCGTGAAGTTGGTCATGAGTACGGAACAGTTACTAAACGTCCACGTCGTATTGGATGGTTCGATACTGTAGTAATGCGTCACTCAGCTCGTGTATCTGGTATGACTAATCTGTCAGTAAACTGCTTAGACGTTCTTACAGGACTTAAAGAAATTAAAATCTGTACAGCATACGACTATAAAGGTGAAATCTTAACTGAATACCCAGCAAATGAAAATATCATTAAAGATTGTAAACCAATTTATGAAATATTACCAGGATTTGATGAAGATATCACAGGTGTAACATCACTAGATGAGCTTCCTGAAAATGCAAGAAAATATTTAGAAAAAATTGAAGAACTAGTAGGAGTTAAAATCTCTGTATTCTCTACAGGACCAGACAGAACTCAAACTCACTTATTAGAAGATTTATGGAACTAGTATAAAGATTAATATAAGAATTAAACCTCGAGGTATAGAGTGTTATGCCTTGAGGTTTATTTTTAAGAAAAATTATTCTAAGCAAAAATAATTATGTGACGAAAATGTCACGTCGTTAAATGTTTAAATAGAAAAAAAGAGTTAACACTAAGGTGTGAGACAGTTTTGTCACGATTTCAAAATAAGAATTAATTTAATGATAGAATATAGAAGAAATCACTATTATAATAGTATTTACTTACATCTATTTTAGATAAATATAGTAATAAATTTTAGCTAGTATTAAATTTAGGAGATGAAGAATGAACGATAATAAAATGCATGGACGAGTTTAAAAAAAACTAAGAGAGGAAAGAGGGTATAAATTAAAAGATGTAGTAGGTGATGTGATATCTACAAGAACATTAATGCGTTTTGAAGCTGATGAAACTAGTATTTCTATTTCTATTTTTGAAAAATTATTAGACAATTTGAATATTAATTATTTAGATTATTTTACTTTTTATTTAGATAATACAGACTTCGAGACTACTGAATTTGCTAATAAATTACAGAAACTGTTGCAATCAGGTTCTTCATCAAAGTTAGTAAATGAATGTAAAAAAGAGTTAAAGAAAAAAGATATAGATTTTAGTAAGAGATTAACTATATTGATTTATTTAAATAATATTCTATGGGATAAGGATAAAGAATTATTTGAAGAGAATAGAAGATTAATAAAGGATAGAATTGATTCATTGGATAAATTGGGATCTGATGAAATTTACGGACTGTTTATTTTAATATATTTGTCTTCAAAAGGTGATTATTCAGTAGAATATATTGAAAGGGTTATTGAAGATTGCTTTAAAAATATCCCAGTAAGAAATTATTTGAGTAAATATATGAGTGCTGCATATTGTGATTTGTTAAAAGTAGCGCTATCGTTCTTAGTAAGAGCTGGTTACTATGAATTAGCTGAGAAAAGATGCAAAGAGACGCTTAAGCTATTTAATGAAAATCCGTTGTTAATAAATAGAGCTGCCTTTTCTAAGGAAGTCGTTGCAATAATGGCTACGCTATACTTAAGGCAAAATAAGGAAGAAGGAGTTATTTTAGCGAATAAAATTCTGAAATATGAAAATATTGTTGCTGAGATTACTGGTGATTCTTATTACAGACAGGTAAGGGATGTAACTTATGAAGCTTATTGTAAAGTTAATAAGACAGGTATTGATATAGAATTTTAACAATAGATGTATTTATAAAATAATATATTTTAAAGAAACTAATTTGCTACATAGTGACTTAGTTTCTTTTTTACATGTTCAGTTTTAGACAACGCAAAAAGATTAAGCGACTAAAAAAGCAGAATATGATGCTGTAGTGATGCCTTATGGTAAAAATGTAAAATATAAAATTGCATTAGATCTACGTTTCGTAGATAAATTCAAAGAATACATGGATTATACTCTAAACTGGAAACAAGAAGGTATAACTATGGATGAAATGTTCGCTAAACGTAAGGAGTTGCGTAAAGAATTAAAATCTATAGAAAAAGAAATTAACCACAAATTCCTTTACGACAGATATAGCCATGAAGATGATTACGAAATCAATCTTAAAAATATGTCTGAAGAAGAAAGACTTAAAATGTCACAATATGGTATTTACTTATTAAATCAAATCCGTAGTCAATTCGGACTTGAACCATTAAAAGTAAACAAAAATTCAATGCAATTAGCAAAAGAAATCACAGAAACTGTAATGAGAGATAACCACTCTAACCTAAATGCAGGTCACTACATCAAAGGTATCTCTGAAGTTGCAGCAAAACATGGTTTAATTAGAGACGCTAACTACTATGAAAACCTTTATAATGCAGGTTCAACAACATTCAGTGACCACAAAATGTCACGAAACGCTCTATATGAACATGTTTATAACTCAGTAACGTTATTCTTTTATGAAGGAACTATTTCAGGTGGTTATGGTCATGCTGAATCATTATATAGAGCGAAAACACCAATGGGACTTGCTGTAGCTCACTTCGAAAACGTAGGGGATGATTACAATATCAACAGACTACCAAAAGAATTTATTGAAAAAATAAACAGTATATTGAATACGATGAATTTGGAAACATTCTAAAATTCAAGCCTATACCACTTGATTTTCTTGAAGAATATTATAAATTACTACTTAAGTTACCAAACCGAGGTATAATTAAAATTTCTTATGTTAAATTTGAAGAAAATGCGGCAATTCCAGGTAGAAGCGAAGGTAGAAGTTTCATCTATGATGACCCAAGTGCTGACGCAATGGAAAGAGCTAAACAAAACTTCATTGCTAAATACTCTAATGAATCAAAAGATACAGTTGAATTACCAGCAGTACCAGATCTTGAAAGTTTCAAGAAAGCATACGTTGATGCTGTAAAAGTTCGCGAAAGTAAAGAACAACCAGTAGTAGATGCTAAAGCTAATCTAGATAGTGCTACTAAAGTATTAGATAAACTTAAAGCTACTGAAAAACAAACAGAAAAAGCAACAGCTAAAGTACAAGAAGTTGATGTTAAAATCAACAACTTAACTACTAAAGCAGATGAACAACAAAAAGTTGTAGACCAACTTGAGTTAGATAATGTTAGGTATATTGAAAAAATGACTAAATCAGCTGCTGACTTAGACTCTGCACAAAAAGATGTAGAAGAAAGTGCTAAATTATTAGACCAAGCTAAAGAATTGCAGAAATATATTGAAGGTGAGATTAGTAAAGTAAATACTAAGATTGCTGAGCTAGAATCTGATGTAAAAGCAACTGAAGAAGAATTGAATAAAGCAAAAGCTGATTTAGAAAAAATAAGAATGGATAGAATTCAGTTAGATCAAAATAAAGAAAAACTAGCTAAAGCTCAAGAAGCAAAATCTAAGTTAGAAGAAGAATTAAAAGCTCTTAATACTGAATTAGATACAATTAAAAAACAATTGATAGAAGATACTAAAGAATTCGAAAAGATTAAAAGACAGTATAAATTAGAAAACTTCAAATGGGCTGTATTAGATGAAGATAATTCAATAGAACCAATTGAGTTTGATTTAGAGAAATACTTAAGACAGGAAGAAGAGAGGAAAAGACAATCTGAAATAATTCCAGAAGATCCAACTCTTCCAGAAACTCCTATTAAAGAAGAAAAACCTAATTTACCAGGAACACCGGAAGATAAGAATCCTGAAAAAACAGGAGAACCAGGAAAAGGATCAAAAAAGATCAAAACCCAGGTAAAGAACAAGATTCAGGAAAAGAACAAACTCCAGGTAAACTAGGAGACCTAGCACCAGGTAAATTAAACAACAAACCTAACTTACAACATCCAAGAGTTAATTCAAATGGATTAACTACTCTACCTAATACAGGTGAAAGCCAAACAGGAACGGCAATTATAGCAGGATTAGTAGCGCTAGTAGTAGCTGCGAGACTACGTAAAAACAAAGAAAATAATTAAGATAAATAATAGTTTAATTGTCTCCCTTTTTATTAGGAAGGGGGATAATTATTTTATAAATATTAGGTAGAAAAGAATATAGTTGAAAAGGAATATTGAAAAAATAAAGATAATAAAATTTAAAAATAAATTAATGAAATTTTAGTGCTAAATTTTTATTAAAGAAATTTTAAGGCAATGAATTTCTTAGAATTTAATACATTTAATAGATTCCGATTTTCACGTGATTTTTACTGTTATATGATAATGGAAATTAATTTAAAGAATTTTAGAAAATAATTACCTAAAAAATAATTTTAGTATTAAATTCAAAAGAGTGTCACTGATGTCACTTTCCTGCGAATATTAACTATAATATGCTTGAAAGTGACAATTTTAACACAAAACGTAAATTATGAAAAAATAATGCTATAATAATAAATGTCTATAAGAGTCCGTACTTATTATTTACTATAACAAAGGATGAAGTATCATGTTAACACTTTTGGTTATTTTTTCGTTAACAATGATATTCTAAGGGAAAAAGTTATAATAATTTTATAGAAAAGAAAGTTGAAGTTTATAAAAATAATTTTGTTAACTTGCCATTAAAAATTAATTTAAGAAAAGTTGTTTAAATTAATTTGTTTTTTAACAAAATTGGAGAAGAAAATATATTATGTACCTAAATATAATTAAGAAAAAATATAATAATGATGAGAAAAGTATTAATTTTGAAGTTTATAAACAAGGGTAATTAAACGGAAAATAATATAGGCATAAAAAAGAGTAACTGTGTTGTGTTGTGTTGTCGGTTACTCTTTTTTAATTTGTCTAAATTATCAGACGTTATAGAAAAATATTTAAGAAAATATCAAAATAATAGAAGTATCATAACATAAATTACATTATTTATGATATAATTGATATAAAATTTATTTAGGAGGCGGATACTTAAATGGACAACAAAAATATGCATGGAAAAATCTTTAAGCAGATTAGAGAAGAGCGTGGGATTAAATTAAAGGATGCTGCTGGAAATGCTATTTCAGTAAGAACACTAATCAGATTTGAAGCAGATGAAACAAGTGTTTCGTTAGAAGTATTTGAACAGTTGCTTAGAAATATAGGGATTTGTTATCAAGATTTTTTTTCCGAGTATTTACCTCTTGTAGAAGTAGATCAGACAGGATTTGTAGCAGAATCAAAACGATTAGAAATAGCGGGTGGACAATCGTTAATTAAAAGTTTAGCGATTAAAACGCTGGAACAAAATGAGAATATTTCGATTACTACTAGACTTTATATCGAACAGTTTCTATGTGTACTAGGAGAAACTCAAGGACCACAGATCATAAGAGATAATAGGAAAATTGTTTTAGAGCACTTAAGAAGTCTAGATAAGCATAATATTAATGAATTGTTTACTTTAACTTTTATTATGGGAACAACTAATGATGATGAATTTTCAGATGAATTTATTCGTCGTGTAATTAATGAGTCTTTAGTTCCTATAAAGTCTGACAATATGTTTTCTTCTGACAAAGGTGAAAGATTGTTACTATTGTTAAATAGTGCTATAGCCCTTTTATCTAGAAGAGGTCATGTAGAAGAAGCAGAAGGATACTGTATTAAGGCTATTGAATTATTGAAGGAACATTATGTACATGTTACGTATTTTATTTTTCATGTAACTTCATTTAATTATATATTGGCACAGATTCAACTTAAATTGAATAAACCAGAAGGTGTTGAACTTGCAAATAAATGTATTCGTCTACTAGATGCTCAAATAGATTTAAATCACATACTTGTAGATAATCTAACGAAAGATAAATTAGTTAAATGGTTTTATGAAAGAAATAAAACGGGAATTGATTTCGAGTTCTAATAAAACTATATTATGTTCTAATATAATTTATAATAAAGAAATTCAAAACGTGAGGATAGTATTCTATACTGTTTTGAATTTTTTATTGAATTATATATTAAAGCGTTTTAATTTTATATGAATAATATAAGTTTAATTTTAAGTAAAAGCGGTATCATATAATTATAGGGTGATAACAGTAATTAATCCTATTTAGAAAAAAACAATAAAAAGAGGTGTAAATAATGTCAATATTAAAAAAAGCATGGTTATATATAACTAGGAAAAGTTTTAAGTCATTTGTTATATTCTTGATATTAGTAACAATGTCATCATTAATTTTAAGTACTATTTCAATAAAAAAATCAACAGATGCTTTGTCTAAAGAAACTTTCCAGAATATAACTAGTAGTTTTTCTATGGAGATTAATAGAAAAACTAATCCAGGAACTGCTAGAGGTGCTGGTAACTTAATCGGTGAGGATATAGAAAAGATTAAGAATCTTCCTGGTGTGAAAAAATATATAAAAAGAATGAATGTGAGTGCTGATCTAGTTGATTTAGAACCGTTAAAACTGGCTAATCATCAACAAGAAGAGAAAAACAACAAACAAAGACAACTTTTCTCTAAAACTGTTATTGTAAGTGGAACTAATGATTCTTCATTAGATGATAGATTCTCTGCAGAGACACTAAAGTTACAAGAAGGTAGACATCTTAAAGATGATGATAAAAATTCTGTTTTAATTCATGAAGGTTTTGCTAAGAAAAATAAAGTAAAAGTAGGAGATAAGATCAAACTAAAAGGTAATCCAAATGATGCTGATAATGAGAAAAAATCTGATAAAGAGGTTGAAGTCACAGTAGTTGGTATTTTTGGAGGACAGAATAAAGGCGCAACTTCTAGTCATATGGAGCTATATGATAATATTTTTATAGCTGATACGCAAACAACAAAAACTTTATATAACTATGAAGATGGAAAAGAAATATATCAAGATGCAACGTTCTTAGTTGATGGAAAAGATAAGGTAGATAGCATAATTAATGATGCTAAGAAATTACCTATTAACTGGAAACAATATATGCTTGTTAAAAGTAATCAAAACTTCCCAGCATTACAACAATCATTAGATACAATATATAGTTTAACTAATGGTGTATTTATAGCTACAATAGTATTTAGTATAGTAATTCTTTCTCTGATTTTATTCCTATGGATAAACAGTAGAAGAAGGGAAATTGGTGTAAGTTTAGCAATTGGGATGACAAAAGCAAGTATTATTGGTCAATTTATACTTGAAGTATTGCTAATTAGTATTCCAAGTTTCATAGCTTCGTATTTTGTTGGAAGTGCAATAAGCCAAAGTATTGGTAATCAGATTTTACAACAGTCTATTAAGTCTGTAAGTAAGACGATATCAAATCAAGCTAATGGTGTTAATCTTGGAGCAAATGCAGAAGTTGAAGGTGCGAATAAAATTATTACAGCGCTAGATGTAAGTGTAGGCCTTGGCAATATGTTAACAGTAGTTATTGTAGGAATTGTAATTATTATCGTTGCTGTAGGTATTGCTTCTAGTAGATTGGCTTATAGAAAACCAAAAGATTTATTATCGGATATTAACTAATGTAAGGAGAAACTGATGAGTATTTTTAATAGGGCATATCTTTATATTATTAGAAAAAAAGTTAGGAGTAGCATTTTATTTTTCATTGTTACTTTAATATCATTTTTCTTGCTAAGTGGAAGTATACTAAACACAACTGTAGGAAGCATCTCTAAGAACTTATATAAAGATGTTAACTTTGGATTTACTATTGAAAGCATAGATAAATCAAATAAGGAAATAGAAAAGGATACTTTGAAGAAAATTAATGAAGTTGCTGGAGTAAACGAGAAGAACTATCTTTATGCGAAGTCTGTTAATGTAGTAGATAAAAAAGTTGTTCAAGAAAATCAAAATATTACAATTACTGAGGAAATGAAAAATAAAAGTAATTTAGTAATGATGAATGGAATAACTTCTACAAAAAATAATATAGATTTCAAAAGTGAAGTTCTGAAGCTAGAAAAGGGAAGACATATAGAAGAAAATGATCAAAATAAAATCTTAGTTCATGAAAAATTTGCTACAATCAACAATTTAAACTTAGGTGATAAGATTAAATTAGAACAAAATGGTAAAACTGTTGAATTTGAAGTAGTTGGAATTTTTTCAGGGGAGAAGACTAATAACTTTGAAGGATTAAGTTCAGATTTTATAGAAAATACTGTTTATACAGATTATAACTCTAGTCAGGAGTTATTAAATTATTCAACAAGTAATCGAGTGACATCTGTTGAGTATGGAGTAAATAATCCGACTAATTTAGATAATATTATACGAAACGTTGAGAATTTAGGAATTAATAATATTTCAGTATCAAAATCTAACAAAAATTACGAATTGATTACTTCTTCAGTTGAAAGTGTTACAAAACTTACGAACATGATTAGAATAGGTAGTGTTATTGTAGGAGTTGTGATTTTATCGTTAGTACTTATGTTTTGGATAAGAGAACGATTATATGAAATTGGTATTTTACTTTCGTTAGGTATAAGTAAAATCAATTTAATTTTACAATTTGTTGTAGAAACATTAATGGTTACGATATTCGGCTTTTTATCAGCTTTAGGACTAGAGTTTATCTTACTTAAATACATTAGCGGTAATGCTACAAGTATTTTTTCAGAAGATTTACCAAAGATAATTAGCGATGAATTAACAAAAATTTCGATTAATGGTTCGAATATCATAGGTGTGATAATAGTTATGGTAACTATTGTGATAATTTCAGTCGTAGTTGCTTTATTACCAATATTAAAAATGAAACCGAAGAAAATTTTAACGCAAATAAATTAGAGAGGAATAAGAAATGTCGATTTTTAAATTAAAAAATGTAGATTACTTATATGAAAATAGCAGATCTAAAGTGCTAAGTGGAATTACTTATAACTTTGAAGTAGGAAAGTTTTATGCAATAATAGGGAAATCAGGAGCAGGTAAATCAACTTTATTATCTTTATTAGCAGGGCTAGATAGTCCTTCAAATGGGGAAATATTATTTAATAATGTTAATATTGAAAAAATAGGATATAGTGAACATAGACGAAAAGATATTTCTCTAGTATTTCAAAATTATAATCTAATTGATTATTTAACACCACTAGAGAATCTTAAATTAGTTTCGAAAAATGCGAACAAGGATACTCTTCTAAAACTTGGATTGGAAGAAGAACATATTAATCGTAATGTTATGAAACTTTCAGGGGGTCAACAACAACGTGTAGCTATTGCAAGAGCATTAGTATCAGAAGCTCCGATTATTCTTGCTGATGAACCGACAGGAAACTTAGACGAGAATACTGCACAAGAAATTATAGATATTCTGAAAAAAGTTGCAGTTGAGAATAATAAATGTGTAATTGTTGTTACTCATAGTAATCAATTAGCAAATGCTGCTGATGTGGTATTAGAATTAAAAGATAAGAAGTTGAAAGTTAGATAATATGTATATAATGGGCTCAAAAGTAAATAGTTGGGTCCATTTTTATTTATTATGGTATAATATTTAAAAAGATATATAGTGATAGAGGTGCTTAATGAAGTTATTTTTTGTTAACGATTATGGAAGGGGAGCGCATCCAAAAATATTAGAAAAATTATCAGAATCAAATTTTGAGATAGAATATGGTTACGGTAGTGACAGTTATTCAGAGCAAGCGAAAAACAAGATTAGAGAAGCTTGTGGTAAAAACGATGCGGAAATTTTTTTCTTATCAGGTGGAACACAAACGAATGCTGTTGTTATTAATGGATTGCTACGTTCATACGAAGGAGTAATAGCTACTGATACGGGACATATTAGTACTCATGAAGCGGGAGCGATTGAAAATACTGGAAGAAAAGTAATAGAACTACCTAATGCTGATGGTAAACTTAAATTTGAAGATGTCAAAGAGTGCTTAGAAAACTTCGAAAAAGATGCTAATAATGCTCACATGGTAAGACCTGGTATGGTGTATATTTCTTACCCAACTGAATATGGAACATTATACAGTAAAGAAGAATTACAAAACTTATATGAGCTATGTAAGGAATATAAAATCCCATTATTCGTCGATGGTGCAAGATTAGGATATGGATTAACGTCTAAAAAATGTGATTTAACATTTGAGGAATTTGCTAATTTATGTGATGTTTTCTACATCGGTGGTACGAAAGTTGGAGCATTATGTGGAGAAGCTATTGTATTTTCAAATAATAAGTATGTTCCTAAACAATTTATTACAATAATTAAACAACAAGGTGCATTACTAGCAAAAAGTAGATTGCTTGGTATTCAATTTGATGTTTTATTTACTGATAATTTATATTTTGAAATTAGTAAACATGCTATAGAGATGGCTGAATTATTAAAGAAAGGTCTTATAGATAAGGGATATAAACTATACGTAGATTCACCAACAAATCAACAATTTGTTATTATAAATAATACAGACATGGATAAATTAAAAGAAATTGTTGAATTTGCATATTGGAAAGCGTTCGATAAAGATCATACTATTATACGTTTTGTTACAGACTGGGGAACTAAAAAAGAAGATGTTGAAAAATTAATTGAAATATTATAATATAAAAAGCTTTAAAAGTAGAAAATCTATTTTTAAAGCTTTTTATCGTGTTAGTTATAGTTTAGTTTTTAGACAAAACAGTTTTTCTAGTTCGTTCATAGCTTCTTCAAAACTGTAAACTAGTGTACCATGTTTTAAAATACCACCAAGAACATAATGGTTCATTGCATAGCTAGGTATATCGTATTTGTTAGCAGATTTTAATCTAATATCTGAATTTATTGCAATAATTTTTTTGTTTAGTGCAATAGCTATTCCTAATTCTACCATAACTCCGCTGTCTTCGTTAGTTACATCTGCTAAGAAAATATCACAATTTTCTACTGCGTATGTATCTCCATTGAAAATATCTTGAGGTGTTGGTAATGTTTGTTTATCTTCATTGAAAGGTTGCTCGATTGGATTGAATACAGATAATCTTTCTCCAAATCTTTCACTTAATAATTTCCCCTCTTTTAAACGTTGAGCGATTTCCGCTTCATTAAATAGTGCTCCTGCTAAATAAAGTTTCATAGACAAATCCTCCTTTGTTGTTATATAAATTATAATATATATGAGGTGTATTTTACAACTAATGTTGGAGGGAAGTGATAGTGATTATAAATTCTACTAGTTATTTTAATCTATTTCTATTATAATAATTATAGTAGTAAAGAAAATATGTGAGGATATTATTGATGAAAAGTGTAGTACTTTGTGAAAAGCCGTCGGTTGCTCGTGATATAGCGAGAAATCTTGGGGCGAAAAATAATAAGAATGGTTGCCTAGAGGGAGATAAATATGTAGTTACATGGGCATTGGGACACTTGATTACCCTTCAAACACCGGATAAATATAAAGAATTTAATAATGTGAACTTAGAAAGTTTGCCGATGATTCCAAAATTTATGAAGACTGAAATTATTAAGAAGACTTTTAAACAATATAAAGTAGTGGAGAATGCTCTAAATAGAAAAGATGTTAAAGAAATTATTATTGCAACTGATGCTGGACGTGAGGGAGAGTTAGTTGCGCGCTACATTATTGATAAAGCTAAATGTAATAAAAATATTAAACGTCTATGGATTTCATCTGTAACTGATAAAGCTATAAAAGATGGATTTAAAAATTTAAAAGATGGAAAAGAATATCTTGGATTATATCATTCTGGTATAGCTCGTGCTAATGCGGATTGGTTAGTCGGGATTAATGCTTCAAGAGCCTTAACTTTAAAATATAATGCATCTTTAAACTGTGGCCGAGTTCAAACACCAACTTTACAGATGGTTTTCGAAAGAGAAGAAAAAATCAAACAGTTTAAGCCAAAAGATTATTATACATATGAAGCTCAAATTGATGGTGTTAAATTTAGCTGTGGTAACAGTGAGTTTAATCTAGAAAAAGCAGAACAGTTTATTAAGAAGAATATTAATAAAGATATTAAATTTAATGATGTTCAAAAAAAATCTAAGACTTCTTCGGCTAAACCATTATATAATTTAACAGATATTCAACAAACAGCAAGTGCTTTATTTGGGATGTCACCGAAACAGACACTAAATATTGTGCAAAGTTTATATGAAAGACATAAAGTCTTAACGTATCCTAGAACTGATAGTAGATATTTAACTAGTGATATGAAAAATACTCTAAGAGATCGTGTACAAGCTATAGGTGGAGATTTTAAAGAAATTATTGCAAAACTATTAAGAGAAAAAGACTTAAATGCTAAGAAAATTATTAATAATGCAAAAGTAAGTGATCACCACGCGATTATTCCTACAGAACAAAGACCAAATTATATGTCGATGTCTGAGATGGAGATGAAAATTTATAATTTAGTAGCGAAAAGATTTTTAGAAAACTTATTACCTGAATATAAATATGAAGAAACAACTTACTCGTTTACTTTGGAGAATAAGGTATTTTCTGCAAAAGGTCTAAAAGTTCTTCAGGAAGGTTATAAAGTTTTAAGTAAAGAAGAAATCCAAGATAAAGTTATTAATCTAAAGAATAATAGTCTTAAACTTGAGTCATTAGTCTATAATAAGAAACAAACTACTCCTCCAAGTTATTATACTGAAGGTAGTTTAATATATGCAATGGAAAATCCATTTGAATTTGTTGATGATGAGAATGAAAGAAAAATTCTTAAGGAAACAAATGGTATCGGAACTGTTGCGACTAGGGCGGACATATTAGAGAAACTGTTCACGAATGATTATTTAGTATTGGACAATGGAAGAATTAAAACTACTAATAAGGCTAAACAGCTTTTAAATTTAGTTCCGAAAAATCTAAAGAGTCCGTCTCTGACAGCGGTATGGGAAAAACAACTTGATAATATTGCTAGAAATAAACTTTCTAAAGATAAGTTTCTAAATGATGTTAAACAATATACAAAATCTTGTATCGCAGAAATTAAAGATAGTGAAGATAAGTTCAAACACGATAATATTAGTGGTAAGAAATGTGAAGAGTGCGGAAGCTTTATGTTAGAAGTAGATAAAAAAGGAACTAAAATGCTAAAATGTTCTAATCCGAGCTGTCGTAATCGCAAGGTCATTAGCCGTTTAACAAATCTTCGTTGTGATAATTGTCATAAGAAAATGACATTATTCGGAAATGGAGAAAATGCTACATATCGTTGTCAATGTGGAAATTCTTTAAAACAAAAAGAAGTTGATAAGAGAATTAAATCAAGCAAAAAAGATAAGGCTAGCCGTGTAGATATGAAAAAATACATGAAGCAGGAAAAATTAGAGAATAATGCACTGGCTGGATTAGCAGGATTGAAGCTTAAGTAGAATTATAGAGTTACATCTTGTTAAATTTATAGATTGTGTTTAATTAATATTGATGATAAAAAATTTTTTTTCGTATAAATGTAGTGTTAAAAGCAAGTCTGTGCTATAATGTATATTGAAAAAATTTGTCTGAGAGGTATATAATGAAATATGTATCAGTGGCTGTAGATGGGCCAGCAGGATCTGGAAAAAGTACGATAACAAAAATGGTAGCTGAAAAACTAGGATTTAACTATGTTGATACTGGTGCTATGTATCGTGCATTAACGTATAATTTTCTATCTAATGATTTAAAAGAATTGGAAGAAAATAGAATTAAAGAATTACTTGAAGATTTAGATTTTAGAGTAGAATATGTTGATGGTGTTCAATATGTATATGTAAATGATGTAGAGGTTAGTGATAAAATACGTACTGCAGAAGTTAGTCAGTATACATCTTTATTCGCTAAATCTCCTGCAGTGAGAGAATTCCTAATTGATACTCAAAGAAATCTAGCTCATACTAATAATATTATTATGGATGGACGTGATATTGCTTCTGTTGTCCTACCTAATGCAGATGTTAAAATTTTTTTAACAGCGTCTGTTGAAGAAAGAGCAAGAAGAAGAGTATTGGATTTTGAACGTCAAGGTTTAGAAAATGTTGATTTCGAAAAAGTTAAGGAAGATATTAAAGCTAGGGATTGGCAAGATGAAAATAGAGATATTGCTCCACTAGTAAAAGTTGACTCTGCAACATTAGTAGATACAACATCTATGACTATTGGTGAAGTTGTTGATAAAATGACTGAACTAGTGAAAGTTGTAGAAAGATAATATATAATAGGAGTGTAGCATGTATAATTTTGTAAGAAAATTATTAAGTTTATTTTATAAAACATTTTATAAGGTTACGATTGTTAATAAAGAAAAAATAGAAAATGCTAAAGGTGTAGTAATCTCAGGAAATCACTTGAGTAATCATGATCCATTATTATTCCCAGCTTTTTTCGAGAAAAATATCCGCTTCATAGCTAAAGAAGAATTGTTTAAAATATTTTTTGTTAAACAAGCTTTAGAAGCGACAGGAGCAATTCCTATAAAAAGAGGTACGTTTGATAGAACTGCGATAAATAATAGTATTAAATTACTTAAAGAAGGTGAAGTTGTCGGGATTTTTCCTGAGGGTACTCGTTCTCATTCAAAAGATTTAGACCTTGGTCAATCTCATAACGGAGCGTCATTTATTGCTACGAGAGCAAAAACAAAAATTATTCCATTTGCTATTATCCCAAATAAAAATTTTAGAATTTTTTCTAGTATTAAAATTGTAATTGGTGATGAGATAGATGCAACTTCTTTAAAAGAAGAAGGTAAGAGTCACGATGAAATTACTGCTATTTTAATGGAAAAAATTTCAGAATTGATTGCAAAGGAGAAATAAAGTGTACGAAAAAACGATTAAATTTAAATTAGAAAAGAAATTTTTCAATCAAGCTGGTTTTTTAGATAATAAATATGTTTATGAATGGATGAATCTTGCTAAGAAGTATTATTTAAACGGTTTGGGTATAGATATCGATTCTTTAATTAACTATAATTTATATTATGCTGATATTGATGTTAAGTATTCGATAAGATCTAATATAAGATATAATAGTCAAGATATTTTTATTAAAGCATGGATTGAAAAACATAGCGGAATTAAAACTATTTTTTCTTATGAATTTTTTGTAGATGGAGAAGTAGTTATTATTGGTTCAAGTTCGCACAATATTCTAGGAACAGATAGTGATCGAGCTATAAGAATTGATAGAAATTTACCAAAATGGGATCAAATTCTTAAAGACGTTGTAGCAAATGAATATAAAGATTAATTATAAATAATTAAAGGAGTTTCTCACTAGTATGAAAATTTCATATTTCTGAGAGACTCCTCTTATAATTTTAAAACTTTTCAATGGATTTACGAATGTAGATATATTAAATATAGCCTGTTTAATTGATAAATAATTGATTTTATTATATACTTTATAGTGGTTTAAAATATGTTTATTTTTTGAAAAACATATTTAATTATTGAGAAAGAAAGGTAGATAGTATGATATATTTAGATAATTGTGCTACGACTAAACCGTATAAAGAAGCTCTAGATGCTTTTGTGGAAGTTAATACGTCTTACTATGGAAATCCAGCTAGTATCAACAAATTTGGAAAAACAACTAATAAACTTCTTTCAGCTGCAAGAGCTCAAGTGGCAACTATTCTTGGTGTAGGGGAAGAAAATATCTTTTTTACTTCATGTGCTACCGAGAGTAATAATATTGCATTATTAGGAAGTGTTGAACACAAGAAAGATTTTGGAAATAGGATTATAGTTTCTAAGATTGAACATCCTTCAGTTTTAGAAACATTTAGAGAACTAGAAAAACGTGGTTTTATTTTAGACTATGTTAATGTTGATGAGAATGGTATTATAGATTTAAATCATTTAAAAACATTATTAACGAAGGAAACTATATTATTAAGCGTGATGCATGTTAATAATGTATTCGGGGCAATTCAACCTATCAATGAAATTTCTGAGATACTAAAAGAGTATCCAAAAGTTCATTTTCATGTTGATGGTGTTCAAGGAGTTTTAAAAAATAGCATTGACCTTTCAAAAGTTGATAGCTATTCTATTTCTGCACATAAATTTCATGGTCTAAAAGGTATAGGAGTGTTGTATTTAAAATCTAGACGAACAGTCCATAATATTACTTTTGGTGGTGGTCACGAGGATGGATTACGTAGTGGAACAGTAAATGTTGCAGCTGCGGTGAGTTTAGCAAAATCGTTAAGATTATCACAGGAAAAAGTTGAAGCGATAAAAGCTAAGCATAAGGAATTTAAAAAACTTATCGTTGATGAATTCTCTAAATATAAGCATATAGTAATTAATTCGCCATTAAGTGAAAATTTTGTGGATTCTATTGTTAACATTAGCTTACCAAAAATTAAAGGTGAGGTAATTGTTAATGCCTTGAATTATAGAGGTATCATGGTATCTACTACAAGTGCTTGTTCTTCAAAAACATTCCATCTTAATGAGGCGTTGTATGCAAGGGGATTATCTAAAGAAAATATAGAAGGTAGTATTCGAGTTAGTTTCTCATATGAAACTACAAGAAAAGAAGTTGAAACGTTTATTGAAGTACTAATAGATGAGTACAATAAAAAATTTAAAGAGGTAATTGAAAGTGGAATTTAGTCATATTATAGTAAGATATGGAGAGCTTACTCTAAAATCTGGGAATAGAAATGAATTTCTAAAAAAACTTACAAAAAATATTAGATATAATTTACAAAGGTTAACAGGTTTTCATGTTCAAACAAAAAGAGATAGAATGTATATACATTTAGATCACAATGAAGATGTTCATGAAATTATGGAAAGATTAAAAAGAGTACCAGGTATTCATAATTTTTCACCTGTATTAAGAGCAGGATTAGATGTTGAAGAAGCTAAGAAGGTTATTGATAAACTGCTTGAAACTAAGTTAGATAAAGAATACAAATTTAAAATTCAAACTAAACGTCCAAATAAGAACTTCCCACATACTACAAATGAATTAAATAATGTGTTTGGAAGCCATGTGTTAATAAACTACAAAAATTTAAAAGTGAATGTAAAACAACCGGATTTTGTTATAAATGTAGAAGTTCGTAGTGAAGGGATATTTATTTTTACAGACTTTATAAAAGGGGTGGGTGGTTTCCCGGTTAATACTTCTTCGAAAGCTTTATTACTATTATCCGGTGGTATTGATTCACCAGTAGCCGCACATACTCTTCAAGTTAAAGGTGTAGAAGTTGAAATGATTCATTTCCAATCACCACCGTTCACTTCTGCTGAAGCATTACAAAAGATTTTTGATTTAACTATTAAGTTAAGTGAAGTAGTAGGAAAAATTAAATTACACGTTGTTAACTTTACTAAGTTACAAACAGAGATTGTTAAACGTGTTCCATCGAATTATACTATGACTTCAACAAGAAGATTCATGTTACGCATTGCTGAAGAAGTGGCTAAAAAGGAAGGCTGTTTGGCTATTGCAACTGGAGAATCTCTTGGACAGGTAGCATCACAAACTTTAGAGTCGATGAATTGTATTAATGAGGTCACTAACTTACCGATATTAAGACCATTATTGACAATGGATAAAGTTGATATAATTAAAATTGCTCAAGAAATTGAAACATTAGAAATTTCTAATCTTCCTTTTGAAGATTGTTGCACAATTTTCACGCCAAAAGCACCAAAAACAAAACCAAGATTAGAAAAAATTAAAGCTTATGAAGCACGTGATGACTACTCAGATTTAATAGCTGAGACATTAGATAGTGTTCAAACATATTTTTTTGATAAAAATGGTAGAGTTATTACTCAAGATATGAGAGAACAAGAAGTTAAAAAAGAAGAAAAAGAAGATTTTTCAGATTTATTATAAAATAGAAAGTGAGATAATTAATGAAAAAAAAAGTAATAGTAATTGGGGCAGGGCTAGCAGGAAGTGAAGCTGCTTGGCAACTAGCAAAACGTGGAGTAAAGGTTGATCTTTATGAGATGAGACCTAAGAAGATGACTCCAGCTCATAAAACACAAAACTTTGGGGAGTTAGTTTGTTCTAACTCATTAAGAGCCAATAATATAACAAATGCTGTTGGATTATTAAAAGAAGAGATGAGAATGTTAGATTCAATCATTATTAAATGTGCGGATGCAACACAAGTACCAGCTGGTGGAGCACTTGCGGTAGATAGAGATAAATTCTCAGAAATGATTACTGAAACTATTAAAAATCATCCAAATATTAATGTTATCGGTGAAGAACTACCACAAATTCCTAAAGGAGATGTACCTGTAATAGTTGCAACAGGACCACTTACATCAGATGCCTTAAGCCAAGATATTAGAAACTATACTAAACAAGATGGATTATATTTCTATGATGCTGCAGCACCAATTATAGAAAAAGATTCTATCGATATGGAAAAAGTTTATCTAAAATCAAGATATGATAAAGGTGAAGCGGCTTATTTAAACTGTCCGATGACAAAAGAAGAATTTACAAATTTCTATAATGAATTAATAACAGCTGAAGCTGCTCCGTTAAAAGAATTTGAAAAAGAAATTTACTTTGAAGGGTGTATGCCTTTTGAAGAAATGGCTAAACGTGGAGAGAAAACTTTATTATTTGGACCGATGAAACCAGTAGGATTAGAAGATCCAAAAACTGATAAACGTCCATATGCCGTTGTTCAATTGCGTCAAGATAATAGTGAAGGAACTCTATACAATATTGTTGGGTTCCAAACTCACCTTAAATGGGGTGAACAAAAGAGAATTATTAATATGATTCCTGGGCTTGAAAATGCTAATATCGTACGATATGGTGTTATGCACAGAAATACATACTTAAATTCACCACAATTATTAGAAAAAACAAATAGATTAAAAGAAGAAAAAAATATTTATTTCGCTGGTCAAATGACAGGGGTAGAAGGATATGTTGAAAGTGCAGCTTCAGGGATTGTTGCAGCGTTAAACGCGCTTTATAATACTGAAGGTAGAGAAGTAGTATTTCCAACTGAAACAATGATTGGGGCAATGGCTAACTATATCGTTGATAGCACAAGTAAAAACTTCCAACCTATGAATGCAAATTTTGGTATTATTAAACCACTTCCTGAAAGAATCAAAGATAAAAAGGAAAAATATGAAAGATATGCTAAAAGATCGCTAGAAATTTTAGAAAATTTCAAAATTGATTAAATTAATTTTTAAAAAGTCTTACAATTTATTAAAATAAATGTTATAATAGTCAGGGAAGTATTTTGTAAGGAGAAAATTAATGGCAAGTTTATTACAAAAAACAAGAAAAATTAGTACAATTTTACAAGAAGGACGTCATGACAACGTAGACTTTGAAGCGATGGCTATGCGTCTTAGTCCCATTTTAGATTCAGTAGTTTATATTCTAGATACTGAAGGGAATATTCTTGGTTATGATTCAATCGTTGATTATTCAAATGAACGTATGGAAAAAATCATTCAAGATAGAAAAGTTCCTAAAGCTTATCTAGATGCAACATTAAAAGTTTATGCCACAAAGGTTAATATTCCTTTCCAAGAACCATTATCAATTTTCCCTGAAGAAGAAGAAGAACGCTTTGAAGGAAACAGTTATACTGTAATCCTACCAATTAGAGGTGGTGGAGAACGTTTAGGTACACTTGTAATTGGTAGAATGGATAATGATTTCAAAGATGATGATTTAGTTTTAGCTGAGTATGCATCTACAGTAGTAGGTATCGAGATTTTACATGAAAAACAAGATAAAGAGAAAAACTTAGCAAGAGATAAAGATATGGTTAATATGGCTCTAAACTCATTGTCATTCTCTGAGAAAGAAGCTATTGAACATATCTTTAGAGAATTAGATGGAACAGAAGGATTATTAATCGCTAGTAAAATTGCTGATAGAGTAGGGATTACAAGATCTGTAATCGTAAATGCTCTTAGAAAATTAGAAAGTGCTGGTATTATTGAATCTAAATCATTAGGTATGAAGGGTACATATATTAAAGTATTAAAAGAATATTTCTTAGAATTAATGTTTTCTAACGAATTTTAATAAGTAAAATTGTATAATAAAAGAAAGGTTGTAGATTTGCAGCCTTTCTTTTTTACGTAAATAATATTTAGTATTTTAGTTAGTTAATTTATCGATAAATTTTTTATTATTAATAATTACCCTTGTATGAGAAGCGTCGCCGATTTTTTTATCTTCTTCGAATGCTTCTAAAGAAAAAATAATGACTTTTTCTTTAATAACCTCAGTAATTTCTCCTTGAATTGTAATTTCTTTTCCAACTAAAGTAGGAGCAAGATGGTTTATATTTATATTGCTTCCAACACTCCCAAATTTATTTGATAAGAAAGTGTTCAGGTATGTTTTAGCAGCATTTTCCATAAATGCCACAAGACTTGGAGTAGCTAATACTTCAAGATCACCGCTTCCCATGAATTTAGCTGTGTTTGTATCTGACACGATATATTTTTGTTTGAATTGCTTATTGATTTCTATATTCATAATTTTACTCCTATTAAATTATTCATAAAATGTAACTTCGTAGTCTACGAATTCATTATTTTTGTAATTGAATTTAGCTGAGAAGAATGGTTTATCTTTAACCAACCAATCTAGAAAGATATAATCACCTTCCCAAGTTTTTATATTTTGGATTTCAGATTTTTTCACCCATACTAAATCACCTTCATTACAATCTTCTGTCAGTTTACCTTTGTAGTTAGGTGCAGTAAATACATATGTATACCAGTCACGTTCACCATCGAAATTAGGGAAGGTAATGATACCTCTTAATTTAGGGTTAATAATATCTAAGTTTGTTTCTTCTTTTACCTCTCTAATTATGCAATCTTCAGGACTTTCCCCAGGCTCAAACTTACCACCCACACTAATTGTTAATCCTTCGTGAATATCGTTTTCTTTCTTTGTTCTTTTTAACATCAAGAAACTATCGCCATTATCAATATAGCACATAGTAGCTAATACATTATTCATTTTATTATCATCTCCTCATATTTAAAGAAAAAGTAGGAAAGAGGATTTACCTCAATGCCTACTTTCTTCTGTGAAAAATTTTTATTGAATTAATAAATAGCTTCGTTTAACGTTTTTTATCTAAACCTACAGCGTCTAGTAATGCAACAAATACTGTAAACATTACAGAAAGAATAGCACAGTCACGAAGTGTGTTAACTTCACCATTGCTACCTAAAATAGATGATACGATAAATATTACAATAAATGCGAATATAAATGACCAAATTAGTGAAATAATATATTTCATCGTTATCACTCCTTAATTTTTTCTTACACTACTTATTATACAACTATTATTGAAATCTAGCAACATTTTTATTAATAAATTGTATTTATAACATTTGTGTGTAATAATTATAGTATAAGTATGATTAATTTATTAGTTCTAGAAAACTATGAAAACGAATTGGAATTTTCATTATTTTTCTAGAAATTTACAAAAAATATGATATAATAAAATAAATAAAATTGTGGAGGTAGTTTATGTATCAAAAATTATATATCGATAATAATTTAAAAGATAATATTTCAACTGATATAAAACAAGTGTTTTTTGATAACGAGATACCTTTTGAATTTATTGAAAGTTCAGTCATTTTTGAATCTAATGTTTTGTTTTTAACTGATAATAAAAATAACCTTAGTTCTACATTGGTTAATGTATTCTTAATGAAAAAAGAGTACGATTTTCTAGATGTAAAAGATGCTATTTTCATTAGGAATATTGAAGATGTAGTAAGAGTGTTTAAAAATGATGTTTGGAAAAAATGGGCACAAGAGCTTCAATTTCTTTCTCAATGTAGTTTAGCTTATAGTAAAGATAAATTTGATAGAGAGCGATCAGAAAGAATTAGAGAAATTGCTTGCGAGATGTTATCGTTTAAATATGATATTCCTATAGAGAAAGTTAAGCTGGATTTTGCTGGAGAATTGGGGTATCAAACACCTAAAGTAGAAACAAGAGCTGCTGTTATTAAAGATAATAAAATTTTACTAGTTAAAGAGCAATTAGATGGTAAGTGGGCTCTTCCAGGTGGCTATCAAGATGTTAATATGAGTATTAAGGAAAATGCGATAAAAGAAGCTAGTGAGGAAGCAGGAGCGGTGGTTAATCCTGTGAAAATTATTGCAGTACTTGATTATAATAGACATCACCATGTCAATTTTCCATTTGGAATGGTTAAGGTGTTTGTTTTATGTGAATATGTGAGTCATAGTTTTGTTGAAAATACTGAAACATTGGGAGCAGAATTTTATTCACTTGATGAATTACCAGAATTATCAACAACAAGAACGACGAAAAAACAATTAGAAATGTGTTTTGATTGTTATAATAATATCGAAAATTGGAAAACTATATTTGATTAATTTTTATGAGGAGTGATTTTAGAGTTTATGAATTTACGAGAGACATTGATCAATAAAAATCTTCCAGTACATGAACAATTGATGTTCTGTTTATTATTAACGGTTATGGGTGGTTTTTTTGATGCATATACATTTGTTAACTGTGGAGGTATTTTTGCTAATGCTCAAACGGGGAATTTAATTTTTGTAGGTATTGATTTGATCGAGGGGAATTTTGGAGAAGTACTACATTATTTAATTCCTATATTTTCTTTTGTTGTAGGAGTATTAGTAAGTAAATTTATTGAGTATAGATACAAAGAGTTATCTATTTTCAAGCATATATTTATGTTATTATTGATACAAATGACAGCTTTAATAGTAATTTCAATAAAACATCAGTTTTTTGGAATTGATGTAAGACCTATCGTTATTTCTTTCATTTGCGCAATTCAATATGATGGTTTTAGAAAAGTTAATAATTTAGTATTTGCGAGTGTATTTTGTACTGGTAACTTACGTTCTATGAGTGAGCATCTATACAAGCTTGTTGTTTTGAAAAAACAAGAGAGTAAAACTCCATTGATTATTTATTCTACAGTAATTAGTGTATTTTTATTCGGAGTAATTTTAGGAGCTGCTATGTCGAAATATTATTTACATAAAGCGATTATTGTTCCTATTGGTATAATTTCCGTTAATTTAGTTTTTATTGTTGTTATTTATAACAAATTCGGAAGAAAAAAATTAGTATAAAATAATAAAATTTCAAGGCGGTTTTAGAAAGTTTTAATTAGCTTTTTAAATTGTCTTGGAATTTTTTATATTTCAAGAAAAATTGTTATAAATGCATTTACATAAAGTTTTATAGATGTTATAATCAATATAGAAACAAAAAATAGGGTAGCTTTAATATTAAGGGGGTATTTATATGAGTGAAACAGTATTAAACAATTTTAATGAATATCTAATAAATAGAAAAGAGTTTTCAACTAACACTATTAATTCGTACGATAGAGATTTGAAAAAAATCTTTTTATATTTAGCTGAAAGAGGATATTCAACAGATGATTATTCATGGCTTAATGAGGAATTCATTTCTAGATATATTGATTACTTAAGAGAAAAAGAGTATTCGTCAGCGACATTATCAAGAACGATTTCTACTGTTCATATTTTTGTAGAATATTTATGGATGGAAAAAATTATTCCTAATAGAATAAATATCGATGTACATATTGATAAAGAAGAGCACCAAGATTTGGTAATTTTTACAAGACAAGAAATTTCAAAAATTTTAGATGTGAAAACACATAATCTTATTGGTTATAGAGATAAAGCGATATTTGAATTATCTTATTCTATAGGTATAAAACCTACAGAATGTATTAACCTTGAACTTAAAGATGTAAATACTACTATTGGATTTTTAAAATATAGAAAGAAAGAAGGATATAGAACTGTCGCTTTGAATAGAGAATCAGTTGAAGCGATTGAAAATTATATTACTGAGTTAAAAAAGAAATATCCTGATATTAAGGACGATAGTAAGTTATTCTTAAATCATGATGGTGAAGGTATAAGTCGCCAAGGTTTCTGGAAAATATTTAAAAAACGTCAACAGGATTTAGGTTTGACGAAAGAATTAAATACTATGAATTTTAGAAATTCTTTAGCGATCCATTTACTTGAGGATAAAGTTCCAGCTGAAGAAGTTCAAGAACTACTTGGGCTAAAAAATATTCATAGCTTAAAATTGTATTTCTCAAGTTTAGAGGGGAATAAATCTAAAAGAACAATGACTAATCATCCAAGAAAAACAATTAATAAAGGATAAAATTAATGTATAATGTTAACTTAGAGGTTTTTCAAGGACCACTTGATTTACTTTTACATTTGATAGAAAAGATGGAAATTGATATTTATAATATTCCTATAGCGCGTCTAACAGAGAGTTATCTGGAATATATAAATAATAACGATGAATTTTCTTTAGAGAATGCAGAAGAATATATTGTTATGGCAGCAACTTTGCTTCATATAAAAAGTAAGAATTTACTTCCTAAGTTTGAAGATGAAAATATTGATGATGAAGAGGATCTAGTTCAACAGCTTCTTGATTATAAAAATTACAAAGAATTGAGTGAAAAACTAGATAATCTTCAAAGAATGAGAGCTCAATTTTTAGATAAAGAAAGTGCTAATATAGAAGTAGAAGGTAGTGTCGATTCACTTCGAATACCTTCTACTAAATTGTTAAGAGCGATGGAGAATATACTTAGATCTTTCGATGAAAAAGATAGTGAAGTTTCTTTAATTAGCTATCGTAGAGAAGTCTCGTTTGAACAGGTAAAAGAGGAACTTGTTCATAAGTTTAGGGATAGGCCTAAGATGCACTTTTTTGATCTTGTAAAAACATATTCTCAAAAAAATGAGATAGTCTTGATGTTTATGGGAATCTTAGCTATGATAAAAGAACAAGAATTATTATGTGTTGACAAAGATGGTGAAATCATTTTAGAATATAAATTAAAGGAAAATTAATATGCTATTAGATGAAACAAAGAAAATAATTGAGGCTTTACTCTTCATGAAAGGTGAAGATGGTCTTAATATTGAATATTTTTCTACCTTTATGGAGGTGGAACAACACGAAGCGGAAAACATGTTGAATGTGTTCTGTGAAGATTATAATAAAATCAATAATTCGTTGATTATTAAAAAATTTGGATCAACCTATAAAATGCTCTTAAGAGATGAAATGACAGAGGTAATAAAAAAAGCTGTTATTTCTAAAAATCTAGTTAAGTTATCTAAAGCTTCTCTAGAAACATTAGCGATAATTGCTTATAATCAACCAATTACAAAAGTTCAAATTGATAAGATAAGGGGTGTAAGTAGTGATTCTATATTACACTCTCTTGTTAGTAAAGAGCTTATAGTATCGAATAAGACTTTGGATACTATTGGTAAGCCTAAGTTATATGAAACTACAGACATTTTTTTAGATGTTTTTGGGTTAGAAAGTTTAGAACAATTACCAAAATCGGAAATTGTTAGTAATGAAGAGATTAGTAAATTTTTACAAAATTAGGAGGATGACATGGCAGAAAGACTGCAAAAATTAATAGCTGCATCAGGATATACTTCAAGAAGAAAGGCAGAACAATTAATTCTTGATGGAAAAGTAAGTGTTAATGGTGAAGTCGTAAAAGAACTAGGTGTAAAAGCCGAACCAAGTGATATTATTATCGTAGAAGGTGTTCGTTTACTAAAAGAAAATAAGAGATACTATCTATTTTATAAACCTGAGAAGGTTATTACATCAATGTCAGATGAAAAAGATAGAACATGTGTAAAAGACTTCTTTGAGGATGTTAATGAACGTGTTGTACCTGTTGGAAGACTAGACTACGATACGTCTGGGGCACTTATAATGTCAAATGATGGTGAGTTTATTAATTTAATAACGCACCCTAAACATAAGATTAGAAAGACATACGTTGCGAAAATTAATGGTAAATTAGAAGATAATCACCTTAGAATTCTTCGTAATGGTGTGAGAATCGATAATTATAAAACTGCTAAGGCAGAAGTGAATATCGTAAAAAATAAAAACAAGAGTGGTAATACTTTAGTTAGATTAACTATCCACGAAGGGAAAAATAGACAAGTTAGAAGAATGTTTGAAGCTTTAGGATATGAAGTTATGAAACTTAAACGTGAATCTATTGAAGACTTAACATTAGAAGGTTTGAAAAAAGGTGAATACAGAACCCTTACGATTCACGAGGTTAAAAGACTTATTAATAAAGCTAAGAATGGTGAGAAGTAAAATTAGGAAGTGATGTATTGTGGCAGAAAGAATATTAATAGTAGATGATGAGGAAAGAATTAGAAAATTATTAGTAATGTATCTAGAAAAAGAAGGATATATTGTAGATGAAGCTAGTAATGGTCATGATGGTTTAGAACGTCTAAAATATATGGATTATTCTTGTGTGTTATTAGATGTGCAATTACCGATGTTAAATGGTAAGTCTATTCTATCTGAACTTAGAAAAACTAAGGCTACTCCTGTAATAATAATGTCTGCCCAAGCAGATGAACAAAGTAGGGTTGAAGGTTTTGAATTAGGTGCAGATGATTATGTAATTAAACCGTTTAGTCCGAGAGAGCTTATGTTAAGGATCAATGCTATTCTTCAACGTACAAAACGTAGTGTATTTTATACTCCAGAGCTATATACGAAGGATGTGTTAGTTTTCCCTGGTTTAATTATTGATGTTAATTCACATAAAGTAATTGTTGAGGATAGTGAAGTTTTATTAACACCTAAAGAGTTTGATTTATTACTGTTTTTAGCTAAATCACCGGATAAGGCTTTTAAGCGTAATGAAATTTTACGTGCTGTATGGGATTATGATTTTTATTCTGATTTAAGAACTGTAGATACTCATATCAAGCGTGTAAGAAAAAAATTCGATAAAATTTCTCCAAAGGTTGCTCAGATGATTGTTACTGTTTGGGGAATAGGGTATAAATTTGATACATCACAAAATAGTCTATAAAAGGAGAAAACATGCTAGGATTTTATAGAAATTTAGCGAAATTAACTAGAACTGCTAGTAAAATTGCAGGTAAAAAAGGAACGGATTTACCGGGTAAAGTATTAAGAAAAGTAAATGACAATGTACTAACGAAACTGGCTAGTCATTTTGATGAAATTGTATTCGTAACTGGAACAAATGGTAAGACAACTACATCAAATCTTATTGGACATACTCTAAAAACTGCTGGAGAAAATTTCGTAAACAACTTTGAAGGAGCAAATATGTTGGATGGAATTATTTCAACTTTTGCTATTCAAGCTAAAAATGATACAAAGTTAGCTATTATCGAAATTGATGAAGGTTCAATTAGAAGGGTAATGAAATATATTACTCCTACTAAATTTGTTATCAATAATTTCTTTAGAGATCAGATTGATAGATTCGGTGAAATTGATACTTTGATAGCAACAATAGGCGAACAACTAGAAGGGAAAAATATTCAACTTATATTAAACAGTGATGATCCTTTCGTTGCAAGGCTTTCAAAATATGGTGAAGATAATATATACTTTGGTATTTCAAAAGATGCTTATAAATTTTCTGATTTTGGTATTTCAGAATCTAAATTCTGTCCTAATTGTGGAATGGAATTAATTTATGATCATGTTCACTATAGTCAACTTGGTTTTTACCACTGTTCTAAATGTGATTTTAAACACCGAGATGTTAAATATGAAGTAACTAATGCTACTGTAGAACCATTTATTAATATGACTATTAATGAAGATACTTTGATTGAAACAAAACTAGCTGGTGATTATAATATATATAATTTACTTGCAGCTTATTCACTTTTAAAAGAACTTGGATTACAAGATGAAAAAATAAAATACGGTTTAGAATCATATACTGCGACTAATGGACGTATGCAGAGTATTTCTTTAGCTAGCGGTTCAACAGTTTTATTAAATCTAGCAAAAAATCCTGCTGGATTGAATGCTTCTTTAGCAATTGCTAATTCGATAAAAGAAGAAATAAACTATCTATTAGTATTGAATGATAATGGTGCTGATGGTATTGATATATCATGGATTTGGGATACTGATTTTGACATACTGAACGAACAAAAGATAAATAATATTGTCTGCTCTGGTAAGCGAGCAAAAGAATTAGCGTTGAGATTGAAGTATTCAGGACTTAATGCTAATGTAGTTGTTTTAGAAAGTATTTCAGAAGCAGTTGAAAAACTAAAAAGTTATAAAGAGAAATATGCAATTGCTATTCCGAATTATACGGCTTTAGTAGAAACTCAAAAAGAATTGGAGAAATAATTCTATGGATTTGAAATTATATCATTTTATGCCAGATAAATTAAATTTATATGGTGATATTGGAAATGTTATTGCGCTAAAAAAACGTTGTGAATGGAGAGGTATTAATTTAGAAATTGAGAATATTACTTCTACTGATGGTGTAAAGCTTACAGATTGTGATATGTTTTTTATCGGTGGTGGTTCTGATAGGGAGCAATGTATCGCGACAGAACAATTCAGTAAAATTAAACATGAATTTAAATCAGCAATTGAAGATGGGATACCAGCTCTTACAATCTGTGGTGGTTATCAGTTTTTAGGAGAATATTATAAGACTGTAGATGGTGATAAATTACCTGGTTTAAATATTCTTGACTTTTATACAGAATCAAAAAAAGATGCACCACGTTTAATTGGTAATATCCTTGTTGAATCTGAAAAATTCGGTAATATCGTAGGTTTTGAAAATCATGGTGGAAGAACATATCATAATTATGAAACATTAGGAAATGTAGTAGTAGGATATGGAAATAACGACGAAGATAAAAAAGAGGGTATTTTATACAATAATCTGATTGGTACGTATTTACATGGTCCTATCTTACCTAAAAATCCAAATGTTACAGATTATTTAATTAAAGCGGCGTTAGATAATAAGTATGGAACATATGATTTTATTGAGTTAAATAATGATATAGAATTAAATGCCAATAAACATATGGTTGAATTATTGAAAAAATCAATTAAATAAAATTTAATGTTTAAAGATTATAAAGAAACGACTTAAAAGTATGATTATTATTAATCAAACTTTTAAGTCGCTTTTTGTATTAAAATTGTTTAATGCACTGTTTGAATTTATTTATAAGTTCTGGAATTAACTCTTTATCTAGGCACGAGAATGCAATTCTTATGTGTTCATCATCCATTGAGTAAACTCCATACTTATATTCGTTTAGAAATTTAAGTCTAAACTCATGTGCATTTATATTCGATGGTAATTTTATAGTGAAGAAATAACCAGAATTAAATGGTAAAATTCTAACAAGAGAATCTAATTGTTCTACGGAAAAAGCTTGTTTTAATTCATTATAACGTTTTTCGATAATTTTATCATTTATTTCTTTTTCTTCAAGAGTTTTTTTATTATCTAACAATCTAAGTGCAATTTGTTGTGATAAATTAGAAGGTGATGAAGTAGTACTTCTTAAAAAACCTTGGGTTTTTTCTAATAAAAGTTGTCTTAATTCATCATTTTTTGTGTAGTATGTAATGAAACCTATGCGTAATCCCCAACTGTAATATTCTTTAGTGATTCCATCAAGTTTGATTATTAAACAGTTTTCATTTTCTGCTAATTTATATGTAGCACTTAATGTAGGAGTTTTGTGATTCTTTTCAAAGAATAGTCCAAAATATGCATCATCAGAGACAATAATAAGTTGTTTATTTTTATTTTCTTTTGCATAAGTACTTATTACATCAACTAGTGAATTCAATTCAACATCAGAAGGTGTATAACCAGTTGGATTATTTGGGAAGTTTAAAATTAGAGAAATTTTATCTTCTTTGATACTATAAAGAGTTTCTTTGAAGTTTGTTATACTAAACTCATTGTTTTCGTCAAATTGGTTGTATTTATAAATCTTGTTCCCTAACTTAATTGTATAAATCTGAGCATAATTTTGCCAAAAAAGATTTGGTAGTAAAAGAGCATCTCCACTTTGGCTAAATAGATTTGCCGCTATATCGATTCCTTGGGTAATTCCTGTTGTAACCATAGGTAATGATAAAAAGTCTTTATTAATACTAGGGTTATCAGCTAAGATTTTTTCTTTCCATAATTCTCGCATTTTTGGCAATCCAGGTGTAGGAGAATAAGGTAAGTATTCTGAATTGTTAATTTCTGTTATTACTTTGTTTATTGAAGGTAAAGCCATAGCTTTTTTATTAGATGTAGCAATACCAATTGTAGCGTTAATCGCACCTGGAATAGCTGCTGTTTCTTTTGATTGAATTAATACGTCTTGAGGTAAAATTATATTTTCACCTAGTTTTGAAAAAAATGACATAGTATTCCTCCTGTTTTCTATATAGAATTATTATACCATTAATATGACATTACTAAAAGGGAGAATTATAATTAAGAAATTGAATAACATATAAAATTTTAAGAATTGAATTTAATAGGTGAAAAATTTTAAAATATTAAATTTATTATAGTCTATGATTTACTATAAAAGGTTTAATATTAAATATTATATGATAGTCTTTGCTAGAAAAAAAATGTATTGTATGGTATAATAATGTGTATCTTTTTGGGCTTTAAATAGATTAGATAATAAAAAGATAATAAGATATAAGATAAAGTTCAATAATGTGAGGTGTAATTATGGTAAAAAATAAAGAAGAAGTAAGATGTTCTTTTTGTGGAAAAAATACTAACGAAGTTTTTAAAATGATAGCTGGGAATGACGTATTTATCTGTGATGAGTGCGTTGATTTATGTTCAGATATAATCGAAGAAGAAATTGAATATAAAAATGCTAATAACAAACCAGCATTTAAATTATTAGAACCTCAAAAAATAATGGAGCATTTAAATGAATATGTAATCAGTCAAGATAAGGCGAAAAAATCTGTTGCTGTTGCTGTTTATAATCATTATAAGAGAATAAAAGCTGCAGAGAATCATGATATAGAATTACAGAAAAGTAATATTGCCTTAATAGGAAGTACTGGATCAGGAAAAACATTGATTGCTCAAACTTTAGCTAAAATGCTGGACGTACCTTTTGCTATATCAGATGCAACAACACTTACAGAAGCAGGTTATGTAGGAGAAGATGTTGAAAATATCTTACTTAGATTAATTCAAAGTGCTAATTATGATATTGAAAGAGCTGAAAAAGGAATAATATATATTGACGAAATTGATAAGATTGCCAAAAAAGGTGAGAATGTATCAATTACTCGTGACGTTTCAGGAGAAGGTGTTCAACAAGCACTTCTTAAAATTCTAGAAGGTACGGTTGCTAGTGTGCCTCCTCAAGGTGGAAGAAAACACCCTGGAGAAGAAATGATTAAAATAAATACGAAAAATATTCTGTTTATCATTGGAGGAGCTTTTTCGGGTATAGAAGAAATAATCAAACGCCGTCTAGGAGAAAAAGTTATAGGTTTTTCTAAGAGTGATGAACTAAAAGATGATGAAGATATTATTTCTAAAGTAAAACATGAAGATTTAGTTAAGTTCGGTATGATTCCTGAATTTATTGGACGTATTCCGGTAGTTTGTTATCTAGAAGAACTTGATGAGAAAGATTTGGTTAGAGTACTAACTGAACCAAAAAATTCAGTTGTTAAACAATATGAATACTTATTTGATCTTGATGGTGTTAAATTAATTTTTGAAGAAGAAGCGCTTGAAGAAATTGCTAAAGAATCTATCAAGAGAAAAACAGGAGCACGTGGACTTCGTTCTATTATTGAAGAACTACTACTTGATGTTATGTTTGAAATACCAAGTAAAAAAGTTATTAATACTTGCACAGTAACACGTGATAACGTAATTAATAAAACAAAACCAATTTTTAAATAAATAGGTTAGAGAGGAGTTCGTTTTGACAAAATATTATTTATTAGAGAATAGAGATTTATTCTTTCCGTCTAATACTTATACAATAGATGTAACGGACAAAAAATTTTTAAAAACAATTAAAACTATTAAAAAAGATAAAATACCAGTTTTTGTAACATACAAAAGAAAACCAATTGATAGTTATGATGATTCATTTTCTGAAGAAGATGTATTTGATAGTAATGGTTTTAATGTGTTCTTTGGGACTTATGGTCAATTAACAATTGATAAAAAGAATAAAAAATATGAGTACCAATGTTATGGAATTGCAGAGGTAAAAAGTGGTGTTTATAACAATAACCATGTTGAACACCTTGAGATTAATATTAGAGAAGTTGTGGATAATGGTTTTGATAAAACAGGTTTATTGAATAGTATCAGAACAAATTTCCTAAATTATTTAAAGAGAGAAAACTTCGATATTGATTACTATAAAACTGATGATTTAGAGAAATTTATCAATAAAAATATTAAGTTTTTCCCAATTGATAAAATGCTTAAACAACGTGTATTATTCTTGTTAGATTTAGAGAAAAAGGCTATTTTCTTAAATAGAAGTCTAGAAGCTTTCTTAGTTGGAAATAGCTTCAAACGTGAGATTGATGAAAAAGTTCGAGCTAATATCGATACTCAACAAAAGGAATACTTCTTGCGTGAACAGATGAAAGTTGTACAAGATGAGTTGAAGCAAATATCGCCTGAAGATGACGATATTGAAAAGATTCGTCAAGCTATTAATGATATTGAATTATCTGAAGAGGATAAAGCAGTGTTATTAAAAGAAGTAGATAGGCTAGAAAAAACACCGGTAATGAGTCCTGAACATTCTATCATTAGAACTTATTTAGATACTGTTGTTGCGCTTCCGTGGAATATACTAACAGCTGATGAAATAGATATAAAGAATGCAGAAAAAATTCTTAATGAAGATCACTATGGTTTAGAAAAAATAAAAGAGAGAATTTTAGAATTTTTAGCAGTTAAAAAATTAAGAGATGATATGAAATCTCCAATTTTATGTTTATCAGGACCTCCAGGTGTAGGTAAGAGTTCATTAGCTAAATCAATCGCCGCTTCTATGGGAAGAAGTTTTGTTCGTATTTCTTTAGGTGGAGTACATGATGAAGCTGAAATTCGTGGACATAGAAGAACTTACCTTGGTGCTTTACCTGGTAAAATTATTCAATCATTGAAGAAAATAAAAACTAAGAATCCAGTTATTTTGTTAGATGAAATTGATAAAATGGCTTCTGATATAAAAGGTGACCCTGCAGCAGCTATGCTAGAGGTAATTGATCCAGCTCAAAACAATGAATTTGTAGATCATTACTTAGATATTCCATTTGACTTATCAAAAGTATTATTTATTGCGACAGCTAACAATTTGAGTTTAATTCCAGCTCCACTTAGAGATAGGATGGAAGTAATTGAACTTGAATCTTATACTATTAAAGAAAAAGAAAATATCGCTGCGAAATATTTAATACCACGTCAAATTAAAGAAAATGGTCTTAAAAAAGGTCAAATTACCTTTAGTAAACAGGCGATTAATAAGATAATAAATGGATATACTTATGAGGCTGGTGTAAGGAATTTAGAGAGAGTATTTGGTTCTATTTGTAGAAAAGCTGCACTAAAAGTTCTTCAAGGAGAAGAGAAAATCAAAGTAGGTGTTACTAACCTTGAGGATTTTGCTGGACCTGAAAAATATAGTTCAAAAGATAAAAATGTTAAACCTGAGATTGGTTTAGTTAATGGTCTAGCTTATACAGTTGTTGGTGGAGATACTCTAGAAATTGAAACAAGTGTATCTAAAGGAAATGGTAAGATTATTCTTACAGGAAAACTAGGGGATGTAATGAAAGAATCAGCACAAATGGCGATTTCTTATTTAAGATCTAATGCTGAAAATCTTAATATTGAGAATATTAATTTCTCAGAAATAGACATACATCTACACGTTCCTGAAGGTGCTGTTCCTAAAGATGGACCATCTGCTGGTATAACTATTACTACTTCGGTGTATTCTGCATTAACTAAAAAACCAGTTGATAATAACATAGCGATGACTGGAGAAATGACTTTACATGGAAAAGTTTTACCAATAGGTGGGGTTAAAGAGAAGATTTTAAGTTCCGAAAAGATGAATATTAATACAATAATTATTCCGACTAAGAATAAAAAAGATCTAATTGATATTCCGAAAGAAGTACTTGAAAAATTAACTATCTATTCCGTTGACAGTATTCAAGAAGTATTTAAAATAGTATTTGGAGAATAAAGATGAAAAAGTTAAATACACATAATGTTGATCTGCTTATAAGTGCAGTTTCAAAAAAACAATATCCTGAACATGATAAACCAGAAGTAGCGATGTGTGGTCGTTCAAATGTTGGTAAATCATCTTTTATTAATACAATATTAGAAAGAAAAAACTATGCGCGTGTTTCATCAAAGCCTGGTAAAACTCGTACATTAAACTTCTTCGATGTTGATAATAAGTTAGTTTTAGTCGATGTACCAGGTTATGGGTACGCTAAATTATCAAAACCAGAAAAAGAAAAACTATACGATATGATTGTTGAGTACTTCACTAATAGTGAAAATTTAGGTTTTGTTCTACATTTAATTGATAGTAGACATAAACCATCTCAAGATGATATTGAGATGAATGAATTTTTAAACTATTATGAAATCCCATTTGTTATAGTTATGACAAAAATTGATAAAATTTCTAAAAATGAACTTGCTAAAAATACAGGAATAATTAAACGCGAATTAGACTTAACTAATAATATGGCTATTATTCCTTTTTCTTCAGTTACTAAAATAGGGAAAGAACAAGTTCTAAATGAAATAGCTAAAGTATTAGAAGATTAAAAGTTAAAAAAGAAGTGGCGACCCAAAATCCCTAAATTTTAAAAAGGTTTATATGAAAACTCATAGACGCAGTGGTTTATTGATATCTAAATTCGCTTTATAAAAGCTTTTTAGATATCTAATAACCTGTGCGGGGGTGACTCGACAAAATCGATTTCTTCGAAATCACGATTTTTGAGTCACTCCCTTCTATATTTTTTGATTATTAATAGAGTTTTAGATGTGAAATTTTTATAAATATTTTATCTTTACATAGCATAGAAAAATTGATATAATAGGGATTAGACGAGTCAACAAAAAAAGTTGACATTTTTCGTCGAAAAGTATTGACATACTTATATTTTAATGTTAGAATAATATCTAGCTTAGAAAACTTAGCGTTATAGATTCAACTTTTTCATTAAAACACTTCATAAACACACACACATAAAATTAATAAAAAAGTTGAAACATAAGGAGTACAAACATGGCAGTAAAAATCCGTTTAAAAAGATTAGGTGCTAAAAAATCACCTTTCTACCGTATCGTTGTTGCTGATTCAAGATCTCCACGTGATGGACGTTCTATCGAAACTATCGGTACTTACAATGCTGTTAAAGAACCAGCAGAAGTTAAAATCGATGAAGAGTTAGCATTAAAATGGTTAGGTAATGGAGCTCAACCTTCTGACACAGTTAGAAGTTTATTATCAAAAGAAGGAATTATGAAAAAATTCCACGATTCAAAATTAAATAAATAATGAATATTTAGCCCCTTAATTATTAAGGGGTTTTTGTTTTTATAAAATTGTGTTATAATTAGATTTAAAATTCAAAAACAACCAACTACATAGCTGTCGAGTGTAGTTATTGAATATAAAAGGAGGAATTATATGGAATATTTAATGGAAATATTACCTAGTTTAATTAAAGGTGCTTTAATAACTTTAGAAGTATTTTTCCTAGTTTTAATTTTATCTATTCCTTTAGGTGTAATTATAGCTTTTATTATGCGATTTAATATTAAGCTATTAAACTATTTTATTAGTATATATATATGGATAATGCGTGGAACACCGTTGTTACTACAATTAATTTTTATATATTATGTACTACCTTCAGTAGGAATACGATTTGATAGACTACCTGCTGCTATAATTGCATTTACGTTAAACTATGCAGCTTATTTTGCTGAAATATTTAGAGGCGGTATTGACTCAATTCCGAAAGGTCAATATGAGGCTGCGAAAGTATTGAAATTTACTCAATTTCAAACTATTAGATTTGTTATTTTACCACAAGTTATTAAGATTGTATTACCGAGTGTATTTAATGAAATAATGAGTTTAGTTAAGGATACTTCTTTAGTATATGCATTAGGAATAAGTGATTTGATTTTAGCTAGTAGAACAGCTGCTAACAGAGATGCAAGTTTATTGCCGATGTTTGTTGCTGGAGCTATTTATTTACTACTTATTGGTATTGTAACAATAATATCGAAACGAGTAGAAAAGCGTTGTAACTACGATAGGAGGTAACACATGTTAGAATTAAAAAATATAAGTAAGAAATTTAAAGATAGACAAATTCTTGAGAATTTTAACCTAACTGTAGAAGAGGATAAGATTCTAGCAATAGTAGGGCCTTCTGGTGGAGGGAAAACTACGTTGTTAAGAATGTTAGCGGGTCTAGAAAAAATTGATTCTGGTGAAATAATTTATAATGGTGAATCACTTCCAATTGATGAATTAGAAAAAAGAAATTTATTAGGATTTGTTTTCCAGGATTTTCAATTGTTTCCGCATCTTACAGTTCTTGAAAATTTAGTACTTTCTCCAATTAAGACTATGAATATGTCTAAAAATGATGCTGAAGAAAAGGCACTTACATTGTTGAATAAGCTTGGGCTAGATAAGCAGGTAAACAATTATCCAATTTCATTATCAGGTGGACAAAAACAACGTGTTGCCTTAGCAAGAGCGATGATGATAGATCCTAAAATAATAGGCTATGATGAACCTACTAGTGCATTGGATCCAGAGCTTAGATTAGAAGTAGAGAAACTTATTCTTAAAAATAGAGAATTAGGGATTACACAGATTGTTGTAACTCACGATTTGCAATTCGCAGAAAATATTGCAGATAGTATTCTGAAAGTAGAACCAAAGTAAGAGGTGATTATAATGAAAAGATTTAAATTACTTATTACTCTTCTTATTAGTGTTTTAATAATTAGTGGTTGTGCATCTGGTGGAAAAGATAAACCTAAAAAAGATAACTGGGAAGATTTTCAAAAAGATAAGAAGGTTGTTATAGGTTTTGATAATACGTTCGTTCCTATGGGATTCCAAGATAAGAGTGGTAAAAATGTTGGATTTGATATAGATCTAGCAAACTCAGTTTTTGAAAAATATGGAATAAAAGTTGAGTGGCAAGCAATTAACTGGGATTTAAAAGAAACTGAGTTGAAAAATGGTAATATAGATTTAATTTGGAATGGTTATTCAAAGACTAAAGAAAGAGAAAGTGTAGTTCGATTTACAAAGCAATATATGATAAATGAGCAAGTTGTAGTAGTGAAAAAATCTAAAAAAATTAAAACTATATCTGAACTAAAAGATAGGGTACTTGGTGCTCAAAATGGTTCGTCAGGATATGATACTTTTAATGAGAAACCAGAAGTTCTTAAAAATATAGTGAAGAATAACGATGCTACTCAGTATGAAAGTTTTAATGAGGCGTTAATTGATTTAGAAAATGATCGAATTGATGCATTATTAATTGATAAAGTGTATGCAAATTATTATTTAAAACAACAGAATAAACTCCGAGATTTTGATATTTTAAATGCAGGATTTGATAGTGAAGCATTTGCAGTAGGAGCGAGAAAAGCGGATGTTACACTTATTAATAAGGTGAATGAAGCATTTAATAAATTATATGAAGAAGGAAAATTCCAAGAAATATCAAATAAATGGTTCGGAGAAGATGTTGCTACTGATGAGATAAAAAAATAACTTAAGATTAGGAGATGAACTATTAATGACGAATATAATAGTTTGTCTCTTTTGTATTTTTTAACTATAAATAAAAGAGAGGTTTTATAGCGTAAATATAATACAAGGTGTCAACAAAAAAAGTTTACAAATATTAATAAAAGTACTTGATTTTTTTAAGATTATTATTTATAATAATAAGGTATGTGATTAACTCACTGAAAAATAACTCTGTTCGTATTAAAAGCGTTCAGGGCAGAAGGAGACGATAATAATGAGAGAAGGAATTCACCCAGATTACCGTAAAGTTGTATTCATGGATACTACAAGTGGTTTCAAATTTTTAAGTGGTTCAACTAAACCATCTAAAGAAACTATCGAGTGGGAAGACGGGAATACATACCCATTATTAAAAGTTGAGATCTCTTCAGATACACACCCATTCTACACAGGGCGTCAAAGATTCGCTCAAGCAGATGGACGTATCGAACGTTTCAACAAAAAATACGGTATCAAGTAAGAAAAATAAAACAGACATTTCTTTATTGGATTGTCTGTTTTTATTCTATTAGTAATTGTATAATACAAGCCCGAGGGGATTAATAATGATAGAAAATAGAAAATTCGGATGGATAGAATGTATTTGTGGAAGTATGTTCTCTGGAAAATCAGAAGAATTACTAAGACGTATAAAACGAGGGGTAATAGCCAAACAAAAAGTACTTTTATTCAAACCGTCTATAGATAATAGATACGAAGAGAATATGGTCTCTACACATAATGGAAATAGTTATGAGTCAGTAAATATTGATAAAGCTGAACAGATTTATGACTATATTATTGATAAAAAATATGATATCATAGGAATTGACGAAGTACAGTTCTTTGATGAGAAAATTGTAGAAGTTATTAATAAGCTTGCTGATGATGGTATACGCGTTATTGTTGCAGGTTTAGACATGGATTTCAAAGCAGAACCGTTTCACCCGATGCCTGAAATAATGGCTGTAAGTGAAATGGTAACAAAACTTCATGCTGTTTGTAATAAATGCGGTAAAGAAGCTAGTCGAAGTCAAAGATTGATTGATGGTGAACCTGCTAGATATGATGACCCAATAGTGGTTATTGGTGCTAGTGAATCGTATGAAGCTAGATGTCGCCATTGTCATGAAATTAAAAGATAAATTAGGAGGAAGAAATGGAAATTTTTGGACAACTTGAGATAGTTGAAGAACGTTATGAAAAACTAAACGAATTACTTAGTGATCCAGATGTTGTAAGTGATACGAAAAAACTTATGGAATATTCTAAAGAACAACGTTCTATTGAAAAAACTGTAGCTGTATTTAGAGAATATAAAGATATAGTTCAACAAATTAAAGATACAAAAGAACTTCTTGAAATAGAAGAAGATAAAGAAATGAAAGAAATGATGCAAGAGGAAATCAAAGAATTAGAACCAACTCTTGCACCAATGGAAGAAGAATTAAAAATCTTATTATTACCAAAAGATCCTAACGATGGGAAAAACGTTGTTGTTGAGGTTCGTGGAGCAGCTGGAGGAGATGAAGCACAATTATTTGCTGGTGATTTATTACGTATGTACACTAGATTTGCTGAATCTCAAGGATGGAAAGTTGACGTCTTAGAACGTTCTGAAACTGGTATCGGTGGTATTAAAGAAGCGATCTTTATTATTTCTGGTGAAGATGTGTACTCTAAGATGAAATTTGAAAGTGGTGCACACCGAGTTCAACGTGTTCCAACAACAGAATCAAGTGGACGTATTCACACATCTACGGCAACAGTTGTAGTATTACCTGAAGCAGAAGAGATTGAAATCGACATTAATGAAAATGATATCCGTGTTGATACTTTTGCATCTAGTGGTGCTGGAGGACAATCGGTTAATACAACGATGTCAGCTGTACGTTTAACGCACATTCCTACTGGTGTTGTTGTATCTATGCAGGATGAACGTTCTCAGATAAAAAATAAAGAAAAAGCTATGAAAGTTTTACGTGCTCGTGTTTATGATAAATATCAACAAGAAGAGCAAGCTAAATTTGATGCTGAACGTAAATCTAAAGTTGGAACAGGGGACCGTTCTGAACGTATTAGAACTTATAACTATCCTCAAAATCGTGTTACTGATCACAGAATTGGTTTAACTATTCAAAAATTAGACCAAATTATGGAAGGTAAACTTGATGAGGTTCTAGAAGCACTTCGTATTGCTGAACAAGCTGAGAAGATGGTAGAACTAAATAAAGGTGAAGAACTATAATGAACAGAAGGCAAGCTATTACAAAAGCTTGTCTTCTTTTGAGAAGACAAGGAAAAGAAGAATCGTTAGCGAGATTTTTATTAATGTATATGTTGGATGAAAACTCTCAACAATTTACAAATAATATTTCTGAGCAAATATCAAAAGAAAAAGAAGAATTGTATTTTTCTTTAATTGATAAACATATAGAGGAAAATATGCCATTAAGTCACCTTGCGGGATTTGAGTATTTTTATGATAGGAAGTTTAAAGTTACTAAAGATGTGTTATCGCCTAGAATGGAAACAGAAGAACTTATATATAAGGTTATTGAGTATATAAAATCTATTAATAAAAATAACATAAAAATTTTAGATTTATGTACAGGTAGTGGTATTATCGGAATAACTTTAAGAAAAGAACTTGAGTCTAAGTCGCTAAAGGTGGTTGCAAGTGATATTAGTGAAGAAGCTCTAAAAGTTGCTAAAGAAAATGCGATAATGAATGAGGCAGAGGTTAAATTTATACAATCTGATATTTTTGAGAATGTAAATGAGAAATTCGATATCATAGTTTCAAATCCTCCATATATAGCATATAGTGATAAAATAACAATGGAAGATAATGTTTTAAATTACGATCCGCATCTTGCTTTATTCGCAGAAGAAGATGGTATGTATTTCTATAGAGAAATAGTAGAAAATTCTAAAGAATATTTAAATAAAGATGGTATGATATTTTTTGAAATAGGATATGATCAAAGAGAGAAGATACTGAAGCTAGCCAATGAGAATGAATTTAAAGCTGAAGTGTATAAAGATATAAACGGCCGAGATAGGATGGCTATATTAGAAAGAATATAAAAATAAGAGTTTCTTAGGAATTAATCTAAGAAACTCTTCAGGCTGTTGACAAATGCAAAATATGCATGAATCAACAGCCTATTTAATGAGAAAAAACGCTAAAAATGTTATAATATAAGTATATAGAGGGGGTTTTAGTATGTTTAATAGAGAAGAAAATATAAAAGATGAAATAATATTAATGACGTTATCAGAAATAGTTCCTACTATTTTAATTTGTTAATCTTTTCAACAATTATATTCTACCATATTCATCAGATAAATACTGTCTATATACGAAATTTTTTAAAATTATTTTAAAAATAATTCGATATTTATTAAATTTAACAAGTTAACCTATTATATTTAGTTCCTCATTTTATAATACCTCTAAGTTTATTTTACATGTATTGACCAAATTAATTACTTTAAAGATATATTAATCTTCTTTAGAATAATTATTCAACTTTTTACTTTTTCTCTTATAAGAATTTTATTATTCTGATTTCTTCTTTCTATATTCCTCAAAAAAGACGACAGTTTCAACTATCGTCTTTTCTATCTATTATGTATTTTTTATAACTATAACCTAGAGGAATTATACCTAAATCAATCCTGCATCTTTTAGGATTTCTTCAATATATGTTCCTTTAATTTTTTTCAATACACGTTTACTAATTGCTTTGGCAAAGAAAGGTAGTTTAACTTCTTCAAGTTTTTTACCATCCATTAAGCGATTAGTTGATTTAGTCATTACACGTAAATCATATGCAGAATTAAATACTTCAGGTACACCTCTATCGACATCTAGTAATGTGTATACTGCTTCCATAGCTGTACGAACAGAATATTCTGTAGTGAAGACAGTATCACGTGGTGTTTCAGAGAAGTTACCTATAAATGCTAAGTTTTTAGAACCTTCTGGAATAACTAGTGGTCTATCACCATCATGTCTTGGCATAAAGTAACTTGTTATATAAGGCATATAACATGGAACTGTGCTACAACCTTTGCTTGCAAATTCATGAATAAATTGTTCAGGAACACCAATATGGTAAAGCCATTCTTCTGCGATTTCAATACCTGTACAAGCTTCTATAGGTTTTTTAATATAGTTACCAGAAATATTTGAATATAAACCATAAATCCAAACTACTAATTCATCTTTAGATTGAGATTTAAAGTGTGGTTGACGGTTAAGTGTAAAGCTTAACATCCAATTTGAGTCACGTGCTGTTACTATACCACCAGTTACTACTTTACCTGCATAAGGATCACGTTTACAAATTTTTTCTATATATTCTGCGATTCGTTTGTCTGTTACAGTTGTTGTAGCTGAAACAAACCAGCTTTGATCAGGAAGATTTTCACAAAATACTTCTGGACGTCCAAAACGTTCATCTTGTTTAGCTAAGTTTTTCCAAAGTTGCCAAGCACCACCAAGCTCTTTGCTGACAGGAGCTGAAGTATCATTGTTACCATATGTTGTAGATGCAGTGATACTACCATTTGTAACGAATACTAGGTCATCATCTGTTAATTCTCTAACAACAGGTTCCCCGTTTACTTCTAAGATCAGATGTTTAGCTACTAAATCTTTCCCTTGTTTTTCAACTTTAATATCTTTAACTACAGTATTGTACTCAAAAGTTACACCATGATCTTCTAAATATTTAACTAATGGTAGAACTAATGATTCATATTGATTATATTTAGTGAATTTAAGTGCTGATAAATCAGGAAGTCCTTTAATATGATGAATAAATCTCAACATATATCTACGCATTTCAGCTACTGAGTGCCATTTTTCAAAAGCAAACATTGTTGCCCAATAAGTCCAGAAATTAGACTCAAAGAATTCACTACTAAAGAAATCTGTTATTTTCTTACCTTGAAGTTCTGATTCAGAAGTTAAATATAGTTTTACTAATTCTTGACTAGATTTATCAGATAATGCAAATAGTCCATCATCAGGAATTCGTTGTCCACGGTTTTCAATAACACGACATTTTGAATAGTTAGGGTCTTCTTTATTTAGCCAGTAGAACTCATCTAAAACAGATGCATCCTCTACCTCTAATGATGGAATAGATCTGAAAAGATCCCAAAGGCATTCAAAGTGATCTTCCATTTCACGACCACCACGAATAATAAATCCACGAGTTGGATTCATAATACCATCTAAGCTACCTCCTGCGATAGGTAGTTCTTCAAGAATATGGATTCTTTCCCCTTTCATTTGTCCATCACGAACTAAAAAGGCTGCTGCAGCAAGAGATGCTAGTCCTGAACCTACTAAATAGGCTGATTTTTTATCAACTCCTGCTGGTTTTTTTGGTTTAGCAAATGCTTCATAATTTCCGTTTGAATAATACATAAAAACTCCTCCTAAAAAAAGTGTATACTAATATCTCTATTAATATACACCTTCTATATCTATAATACAATTTACAATTTTTAAATTTTGCCTAACTATTTTACAAATTTATTTAATTGTAAAAGAGCTTAAACTTTATTTAAAGAAGAGAAATTATCTCACCTGACATAACATTTTCAATTCTTTCAACCAGTTCTTCAACACTTTCTGGCATTTGCTTTTCAATCCAATCTAAACCTACTCCAACCAAAGCATATGTATAAAAAGAATAAGAAAACTCTACTTGTTTAGCTTCTTCTTTTGTTACTTCGATTTTTTTGAACACTTGATTACTTAGAAATAGTTCAATCTCCTGTCTTAGTACTTTTTCTAAAAATCCTTTCCCAAAAGAGCGATAGGTATTTAATACAAAAACATGATTCTCAGAAATATATTGAAATATTGATGTTAGAGCATCTTGCCATTTATCATAGATTTTCCCTTTTTCGATTGGAGTCACTACCTCTTTAAGATATATCCACTCTACTAAATCATAGATGTCTTTAAAATTATTATAAAACGTTTGACGACTAACACCACAAGCTTGAGTTAAATCATTTATTGTTATTTTTGACAATGATTTCTTTTCTGCCATCTCTTTTAAAGTTGATTCCAGTACTCTTTTTATTACTATTGTCATACCTAATCACTCCCTTTCATTTATTCTCTAAACTTTATATTATTATTTTCTCATAAAGTACACTATTTTCTCAACCAATAAAATGCTTTTTTTAATTTTTCCGTACCATTTTCTAAAATTATCTTTCCATGAGAGAAAACAATTTTATCAGGTTTCCAACTTTCAATCTTAGAATAGCTATCTTTAGCTTGTTTTTTAAAGATAAATGATGATCGTAAATCTCTTGACGTTCGAAACTTAGGATACTTATTATCTCCAAACTTAAATACAAGTTTATATAATAATGGTAATTTATTTACTTCTATACTTTCTATTAAGTCCGTTAATATTAAGGTTGAGCTCTTTTTATGAAAGAAGACCATCTCTTCCATAGCTATACTTCCTCTAAAGGGAGTAAAAAATATTTCCTCTGACCAAAAAGTTTTTGAAATATTATCTAGTGATACAAAATTTTCTCTTTCATCAATTTTAAATTTGGTACTTACTCCTTTTGCTAACCAAACTTTTGCATTTGGATAATGTTTATACCAATCTAATACATAACTATAGTGTTATTTATTAGGAGCAACTATATGCTCGATTTCTCCTAGTTCTTTTATTTTTTCATCTAATTCTTTATTAAAAGCTATTGGTGAATGAATCCATAATTTGTTATTATCTAATTTAACTACTGTCATCCTTGTTGTAAAAGGAACTTTAAAAAGTTTAAAACTCATATGTATTTCATTTCCATCAACAATCCAAATATTCTCACCAATTTGTTTTAATTCATTAATGGGAGAGTATAACTTCAACATTCCTTCCATCAAACATTCACCTTCTTTCAATTGAATACTTCTAGTTTTCTTCTAGAATCTTAGCTATTTTTTCAAACGTATTAGCATTTCTAATCGTTATTTTCTTATAGAAATCTTGCTTTATTAATTTTTTATGATACGTAGTTTTTAAATATTCTGACTCATTATATTTACCCCAAAATACTGCGTGTTTTCCAACATACACTATTTCATTATGAAATGTAGATTTTTCTATAAAGTCAAGGATATTTGATTTATCAAAATTATATGAAAAGAACAGTACATCTTTTCTTGCCATATCTTCTTTCCACCAATCAGGTAAGTCAGCTTTTTCTTCTAAATATTCCTCTTTTGTGATTAAAGCAAAAGGAATCCAAAAATCATAATTAGTTTCTAACAGATTTTTTATCTTTGCAATGCATATTTCATGATTTTCTAGACTGGTAAAAAACAAATTTCCACTGTTAATATATGAACTAACATTTTCAAAACCTATACTTAACAATTGTTCTTTTAGTTCACTCATTGATACCTTATTCTTACCACCTACATTTATACCACGTAATAAAAGTACATATTTCATATAATTTATCCTTTACAAATTCTAATTTAGTTAAACAAATAATTTATCTACAATTTTACATCAAAATACATAACTTATTTTATACCTACAGTAGCCCTTTATTGTTATATCAGAATTTATTTTTCCTTATCTCTTTTCTAATATTATATCATCTTTAATCATCTTTTTATAATTTTAAATAGATATTCTTTAAATTTGATAAGAAATTATAACTTATATTTTCTATCTTTATACATAAAATTAAAAGAAGAGTTTTTAAATAAATAAACTAAATGTAATTAGCTAATGAGGTTGTAAAATAGTAAACTCAAACAATTTAATAAGTATTAAAATGTAAATAATAGAGATTTGTTAAGTATTATTTATTTTTTTTAAAAAAATTATAATTTCGTGCTTGACATGGAACGCGTTCCAGCATCTATAATGATTTTTGAAGAAAGAGAGGTAATTTATATGAATATCAAACGAATTTTTTGCGACATGGATGGTACATTATTAAATAGTGAAGGACAGGTAAGCGAAAGAAATGCTACTTTAATACGAGAAGCAGAGATCCCTATAACTTTAGTATCTGCTAGAACCCCAATGGAAATGAAGGATGCAATAAATGCTCTTCAACTTAAAGGTATTCAAGTTGCTTTTAATGGAGGATTAATTTATAGAATAGGTGATAATAATAAGATCATACCTATTCATACACAAATTATTAAAAAAAATACAGTAAGTAAATTGCTTAAAGGAATACGTCAGCATTTCCCTCAAGTTAGTTTATCTTATTATGACCTAAATAACTGGTATTGTGATAAAATAGATGAAGGAATCCGATATGAACATAATTTAACTCAACAAACTCCAACATTTATTCATAATGAGGAGTAGTTTTTAGAAGGTAAGATAAATATTTTTAAAATAATGATGATTACTTTTGATGAAGCAAACATGAGAGAATTAGAAGAATATCTTCAAAGTATAGACTTACCAGAAATCACTATTTAACGTTCAGGTAAAGCGTATCTTGAAATTACACATGCCTTAGCTAAAAAATCTAAAGGGATTGCTTACATACTTTAAAAAGATGAGTTGTTAAGAGAAGAAACTGCTGCATTTAGATGGTTTTTAGGGATACCATTCTCTAAACCAGTTCCTCATTACTCTACATTTTCACAAAACTATATCCGACGATTCCAAGGAACTGACGTATTCGAACAAATATTTATAAATATAGTGAACCAAGCAATTGATAAAAAATTAGTAGGTGGTACAGAGTTCTTTACTGATTCAACACATATAAAAGCTAACGCAAACAAAAGAAAATTCAACATAGAAGTAACTACAAGAGTAAAAGAAAGAAAATTAGACTTAGAAAAAGAAATAAATGAAGAGAGAGAAAAAATAGGAAAAAAGCCTTTTGAATATAAAGAAAAAGAAGAACTAAAAAGACAATGAGTTAACACAACTGATCCAGACAGCGGTTATTATCACAGAGATCATAAAGAAGAAGGTTTTATGTATTTAGATCATAGAACGGTAGATGGAAAAAATAATATAATCATGGATTGTCACATAACTCCAGGAAACGTTCATGATAGTGGTCCATATATAGATAGATTAAATCAGATAGAAAAAAATTTCGGATTAACTCCAGGGAAAGTTGCGTTAGATAGCGGATATTATTCTCTAGACATACTAAAACAGTTAGATAAAAAAAAAGTATATTTTCAGTGATAGGATATAGAAGATTCTCAAAATCAAAAGATAAAAAATATTTTAAATACAAACCCGAAAAAGATATATTTGTAGATAAACGAACAGGAGAAATATTTAGATACAGAAATATTGATAGAAATGGATATAAGCAATATAAGAGTGATGATAAAAATGAGAAGAAAATAATAAGACGTCATATAAATGCAAATTATTATGATAAAGCAAGAACAAGACGATTGTCTAAAGAAGGGAAGATACTGTATAAAAGAAAAAAAGAAACAGTAGAGCGCAGTTTTGCAGATTCAAAATAAAATCATGGATATAGATATGCACTATATAGAGGGAAAGCCAAAGTACAGTCGTACACTTGGTTGTCTTGTTGCGTTCAAAATATGAAAACAATAACACTAAGAGAGGTGTAATCCTCCTTAATACTACTGATACTCGGCCATATGGCTTATTTTTTTGAAAAACGACCAAAACATCAATATGTCCATTGATATTTTGGTCGTTTTGTCAACAATCTGAAGAGTTTCTTAGGAATTAATCTAAGAAACTCTTATTTTATAAAATTATAGCTCTCTATATACACCGACGCACTCACCAATAATTTCAACGTTACGTGTTACTATAGGTTCATAGTCAGGATTACAAGGATAAAGAATTACATTGTCATTTTTAACGAATATTTTCTTTAGTGAAGCTTCGTTCCATTCCGTTAATCTAACAGCAGCTATTTTACCATTTCTTACAGAACTTTGTTGACGAATGAAAACTAAGTCACCATCAAATATTCCGGCTTCTATCATACTATCGCCTTTCACACGAAGTGCAAAATCTGCACGCATACCTTGATCTATAAAAATATGTTCATCATATTCTTCTTCAATATAAACACCATCTCCTGCGCAGATTGTACCCAATATAGGAAGTTTAGAAACATCATCTAAATAATCATTATTAGAATTTAAACTATTATCTAGAGATTCTGCGTCCATTATATCACTTTCTCCCATAAGCCAAGCAGGATTTACTGATAAATAATCGGCTATAATTTGCAATTTATCTCTTTTTGGTGTGTATTTACCTTTAGACCAATCGCTAATTGATGAAGGTGTAATTTTTGTCGAACGAGCTAGTTCAGCTTGTTTTATATTTTTTTCTTTTAAACATTTTTTAAATCTAATACTAAAAGTTGTAGTCATAATATTACATTCCAATCTATTTTCTATATATACATTGATTATAAAGGAAACCGTATATAAAATCAAGGGTATATAATAAAAAAATTAAGAAATATGAATTTTACTCTTGATTTTCGGTTTTCCGTATGTTATTATATAAGTATAAAGAAAATTAAGTTTTACGTATTAAATGAAAGAAGGTAATAGTATGTTTATATATTGGATAGTTATACTAGTTTTATTAGCTAAAGTCTTTACTTTTTTTGAGACTAACAAGTTAAAAATTGTAAAAAGGGGTAAAGTGGAACACAAAGTATTTTAAAAATACATAATTCATTATAAAGTCATTATGAACAGAAAATATTATTTATTATTATAAGATTAGATGAAAATTATTATTCAACTAGTCTTATTTTTCTTAATATATATCAGAATATGAAAAATATATGTAATTTATCAAAATCAGCATTCCTATAACGTTTTCAATATGTTTTTTATAATAAAAACTATGTACTAATACTAAAAAATATTGTATAATTAAAATATAATAATAAAACTAGGAGGATTTCTTAATGAAATTAGTATTAACTAGACACGGTGAAAGCCAATGGAATCTAGAGAACAGATTTACAGGATGGGTTGACGTTGATATCACAGATAAAGGAAGACAAGAAGCTATCAAAGGTGGTCAAACACTTAAAGAATTAGGTCTTACTTTTGATGTAGCATACACTTCTTACCAAAAACGTGCTATCAAAACTTTAAACTTATTCTTAGAAGAATTAGATTTATTATGGATTCCAGTACACAAAAGCTGGAGATTAAATGAAAGACATTACGGTGCTTTACAAGGATTAAACAAAGCTGAAACAGCTGAAAAATACGGTGATGAACAAGTTCACATCTGGAGAAGAAGTTTCGATGTAGCTCCTCCTGCATTAGACAAATCTAGTGACATGTACCCAGGAAACATCGATAGATATAAAGAAATTCCTGAAAATGAAATTCCATCAGGAGAAAGCTTAAAACTTACTATTGATCGTGTATTACCATACTGGGAAAGCGATATTTCTAAACAAATTAAAGCTGGCAAAAACGTACTTATTTCTGCTCACGGTAACAGTTTAAGAGCGTTAATCAAATACTTATTAAAAATCTCTGATGAAAAAATCTTAGATCTTAACTTACCAACAGGTACTCCATTAGTATTTGAAATTGACGAAAACTTAAACATTATCTCAGCGCCAGAATTATTCTAATAAGTAATGAAAAAGCTGATAATATTACTAACAACCTTGCTAATTTTGCAAGGTTGTAGTTCTAAGTCAGACATGACTACAAAACAATTACAAAATCTTACAAATTCTGCGACTCTAAACCAGCTAGAAAAAACTGAATTTGATAAAAAAGATAATAAGTTAATAATTACTACTAATGACGAAGTTATTAACAAAGAAGGTTTTGAATCTTTATTGAAATCATTAAAACTTAATAATTTTAATGGAAAAACTCTAAATATTGATAATATTAATTCAAACGAGTTTAATAATAAAGATTTCATTATTGAAATTGTAACTAAGAATAATAATTCAGTTGTATTTAATTTAAAAGATAGTGCTAACAAAAACTACAATATTTCACAAACAAAATATTCTAATGAATATATGAAGAATAAACTAAGTTCTTTTTCAAAAGAATTAATTACCTTTGATGAGCTTGCAGGAACTATTGAAACAGATCTTGATAAGGGACGTCCTTTAGGTGATAAAGTAGAGAAGTTTAAAGAGGTGACTGATAAGGTAAACTCTTCAATAGCGACTCTTAAATTGTTAAATAATGAAAATATTGAGTATGCAAAATTAGATGAGGTTAAGGCTAAATTAGTCCGTTTAGATGCATTAACTAAAAATATGATTGCAGCAGTAAATAGTTCTGTTACAGCAAAAAATGGTTCTGCAATAGCGGCAGCATTTTTAAATATTAATGATATAGATAAAATTGCTCGTGATTTAGCAGCGATGTAATAGACAAAACCTGGATATAGATTTTCTATGTCCAGGTTTTCGTATATATGTAATTGTGAATGTTACAGGAAATCTGTAGGTTTTATATTTTCCATACCAATCATAGGGTCAATAGTATTTATATTTTGAAAATCTAATATATATGTTTTAAGCTCTTCATCAATTTCAATGTCTTCAATATTCGCTTCTCTATCTGTTGTAAAGAACCATTCTAGAGCAGTTTGCCTATTGACAGTATTTGTAGGCTCGATTGACTTATAAAAAACATTATGATTTCCACATAGTATTAGTTTTTTCTTTGCACGTGTGATAGCAGTATAAGTTAAATTTTTATTGAGCATAAAGTTATAATTATCAATAAATGGAATTATAACATTTTCAAATTCTGATCCTTGTGCTTTATGTATAGAACACGCATATGAAAGGGTAATTTGGTTTAATTCCTGCTTTTCATAGGTAACATAGTTGTCATCATAATCTATGACTATTTTTAATTTATTACCTTCTTTATAAACTTCCTTAATGTAGCCAATATCACCGTTAAATATATTATCCTCGGGTCTATTAACAAGTTGCATAACTCTATCGTCGACTTTATATATCAGTTCTCCATATTCAATTTGTTCTTCATTATCGTTAAATCTTGATTGAATAGCCGTATTAATTTCATTTATACCACTAGTTCCTTTATAGATTGGAGCAAGAATTTGTATATTTTCCTTACTAGTGTTTTTAAGTAAATCGTCATATACCGCTGAGATTACATTAATCATTTCATTTTTATTAGCTGAAATAAATTCCTTATCATCAAAGTTTTCTAATATATCGAATGGAATATCATTTTTAATAGAGTGAGAAATATTAATGATACTTGAGTGTTCGCTTTGCCTAAAAATTTTATTTAATTTAACTGTTGATATGGCTTTAGAATTAATCAGATCATTAAGGACATTACCAGGAGCGATTGATGGTAATTGATCATTGTCACCGACTAGAATGATTTTCGCATCTTTATGAATAATATTTAATAAGTTATACATTAAGAATACGTCAATCATACTTGATTCATCTATTATTACTAATTCAGATTTAATACTTTTATCACTGACAAATTCTTCCATGTTTTCGTCTTCTGTGCTCCAACCAATGGCTTTATGTATTGTTGATGCATAAAATCCTGTACTTTCTGACATTCTTTTGGCTGCTTTTCCGGTAGGTGCACATAAGGTAATAATATTTCTTGTTTCATCCAATAAGTCGTGAATACTATAGTTATTGATTCTTTGGAATATTTTAATAACTGCTAATATAATAGTTGTTTTACCAGTTCCAGGTCCACCAGTTAAAATAGAAAAGTTATTTTGTATACAGTTTTTTATCGCAGCAATTTGAACTATATCGTATTCTATATCTAGTTCATCTTCAACTTCTTCTATATATTTATCTAGAAGTTTTTCGCTAATATCTTCAGTATTTTTCATTTCTAATCTTCTACTTATGTCACTATAAATAGAATACTCTGAATAGTATATTTCCGGTAAGAAAACTCTATCTTCAATTTCTATTAGTTTTGCAGTATCTAGAGCATAAGTATATGCTTTTAGTATGTCTTCTTTATCAACTGCTATGTTTCTTGAAGAATATAATATGTTAAAAGTATTATATAGTAGGTTATTCTTTGAAATATATGTATTACCAGTAGAAAAACAATATGTATTTATAGTATAAATAAAACCGTATAGTATTCTTTCTTGATCATTCGCAGCAATTTCATTAGTTTCTGCAATTTTATCTACTGTTTTAAAATTTATACCTTTTATATCTTTAATTAGAGAGTAGGGATTTTCGGTAATTGTACGTAATGTGTTATGTTTGTAAAAGTTATAGATTTTCAAAATTAAATTATTGCTAAGATTATATTCGTTTAGCTTTAAAATAATATCTTGGGTTTGTTTATTTGCAACAATTGTAGCATAAATAGTATCTTTACGTTGTGTAGGGATACCCTTTATTGCGAATAGTGCATCCTTATCTTCATATATTTTATCTAGAGCTTCAACTCCTAAACTTTCTACTATTAATTCGGCAGTTTTTCTTCCGACACCTTGAAAAATGGAACTTGATAAGTAGGATACAATAGCTTCTTTATCTTTTTCGATTACTGGTTCAACTACAATCGCGGATAGCTGAGTTCCATATTTCCTATGCTGGACTATTTCTCCTTTGAATGAATATAATTCATCTTCAACGAAGTCAAAATCATTAAATGTTCCTACAACGCTTAAATAATCTCCTTCAGCAAAATCATATTGATCATTTAAAAATATAGATAAAATATAATAATTATTTTCTTTATTATGAAAGATAATTTTATTTAGATAACCTTCTACAGTTTGCATAACAATCTCCTACGAATTTCTTTATAAGAACAATGATAATATATTATAAAGAAAATGTCTAGTATTGATTGAATTGGGGAGGAACTCAACTTACTTATTGTTAATATAAAGACTTATAAAGTGAAATAATTTGTATAGCTATATTTTTATAGAATAAGAAAAAATATTGTATGGAATAAATATGTTATTTTAGTTACAAAATAAGTTTCGTAATGGCAATATTTTTTATAAAATGTTATAATAAAATGAAAATAAGATAAGGAGGTAGGTCTTGTGAGAACGGTAAAAGATGTATTTATTCACTTAAATAAACTAGCTGATGTAAAGTTAGCAGAAAATTGGGATAATGTTGGATTGTTGTTAGGAAACAATAATAATGAGGTAAATAAAGTGTTAGTATGTTTAGATGTAACTACTGACGTCGTAGAAGAAGCTATAGCTAATAAAGTTAATCTAATAGTTTCACATCATCCTCTTATCTTTAAACCATTAAAATCTTTAGATTTTACTTCTGATTTTAAATCGAGAATTATTCGTGATTTGATAAAAAATGATATCTCAGTTATTTCATTTCATACAAATTTAGATTCTGCGACTTTAGGTCTTAATGATTATTTAGCTAAACTTCTTAAATTAGAAGATATACAAGTATTATTTGAACATAATATAGATAAAACAGCTGGTTTAGGAAGAATTGGAAAATTAAGTAGTCCACTGAAATATAGTAACTTTATTACTTATTTAAAAGATAAATTTTCATTAGAAAATGTGGCGGCTGTTATTGGAGATGAAAAGGAAATCTCTACTGTTGCATTATTAGGAGGAAGTGGAGCTGATTTTATTTATACATTACCAGAAGTAGATGTATATTTAACTGGTGATGTAGGTTATCATGTAGCACTTGATGCAATAGAAATGAAAAAAAATATAATTGATATTGGTCATTTTACTGAAAGTCTTGTAAAAGACTTACTTTTAGATTATATCTCAGAATTAAATGTAGAGGTAATAAAATCAACAGTTGAAAAATCACCATTTACAATACTATAAAGGAGGTAACGATTTATGGCAAAAACAACACCAACGATGGAAGATTATATAGAAGTGATATATTCATTAGTAAAGAATAAAGGTTATGCTAGAAGTGCTGATATCGCAGAAAAATTAGAAGTATATCCTTCTACAGTAACTAAAATGTTAAAAAAGCTTGATGTCGAAGGATACATCGTGTACGAAAAGTATAGAGGAATTGCACTTACTGAACAAGGTGAGAAAATGGGGGCATATGCCTTAACTCGTCATGAATTATTAGAAGATTTTCTTAGACTTATTGGAGTAGACGAAGATAAAATATATGAAGAAGTTGAAGGGATTGAACATCATTTTGGTAAGAGTTCATTAGAAAAAATAAAAGACTTAATGAAATATTTAAAAGAAAACAACTATAAAGCGTAATGGAGAATAATTGTGGTAGATAAAGAGTATTTAAAATTATGTCAGCACATTCTAGATAATGGAATAGAAAAAGAAGATAGAACTGGTGTAGGTACGAAAAGTGTCTTCGGTTATCAGATGAAGTTCGATCTTTCTGAAGGATTTCCTTTATTAACTACTAAGAAAGTAAATTTTAATTTAGTTTGGTCAGAATTACTGTGGTTTATAAAAGGTGATACTAATATCAAGTTTTTATTAGAAAATAAAAATAACATATGGAATGAATGGGCATTTAAAAAGTGGATAGAAAGTGAAGAATATACTGGTCCTGATATGACAGATTTTGGTCATAGAACATTGGTTGATGAGGAATTTTCTAACCAGTACAAGGAACAAATGGCGATATTTAAAGAACGAGTACTTACAGACGAGAGCTTTTCAGAAAAATATGGTGATTTAGGTAATGTTTATGGGAAACAATGGAGAAACTTTAACGGTATTGATCAACTTAAAAATGTAGTGGAGCAGATTAAAACTAATCCATCTTCACGACGTTTAATAGTTTCATCATGGAATCCGGCAGAAGTAGATACTATGGCTTTACCACCATGTCATTCACTATTCCAATTTTATGTGAATGATGGTAAATTAAGTTGTCAATTATATCAACGAAGCGGAGATGTTTTCTTAGGAGTTCCATTTAATATTGCATCTTATTCACTGCTTACTATATTAATAGCTAAAGAATGTGGTCTTGAGGTTGGTGAATTTGTTCATACACTTGGAGATGCACATATTTATAAAAATCATTTTGATCAAGTAAAAGAACAAATGTCTAGAACACCATATTCTTTACCTGAATTAAAGATAAACGACTTTGAAAGTATCTTTGACCTTAAGATTGAAGATGTTGAAGTTGTTAATTATGAAAGTCATCCATTTATTAAGGCACCAATAGCTGTTTAGGAGGGGTAATATGTTATCGCTAATAGTTGCATATGATAAGAATAAATCCATAGGTCAAGAAAATACTATTCCTTGGCGTTTAAAGAGTGATATGTTACGAGTTAAAGAGTTAACTACAAATCAAACAATCATCATGGGACGTAAAACTCTAGATAGTATAGGAAAAGCTTTACCTAATCGTATAAATAGAGTTTTGACTCGGGACAAAGATTCTTTAAATCATTATTCAAATATAGAAATCTATTCAGATGATTCAATTTTAGAAAATATCGAGACTGAAAAGGCATATATATTTGGTGGTGGAACGATTTATAGTAAATTTTTTGATAAATGTGATGAATTGTTTATCACTGAAGTAGATACAATAGTAGAAGCTGATACAAAGTTTCCTGATTTTGATGAAAATGAATGGGACTTGTTAAGTCGAGAAGAATTTAAAAAAGATGATAATAATGAATTTAACTATTCATTTTTACACTACATAAGAAAAAGGAAGGAGTAGAAAATGGAAAAAGTAAAAATTATTATTGATTCATCAAGTGATTTAACGTTTGATGAAATAGAAAAATATAATGTTGAAGTAATTCCTCTTACAATTAATATTGATGGAAATGAGTATGATTACCGTACAATAAGTAATGATGAATATATAGAAAGAATGAAAACAGCTACTAGTTATTCAACTAGTCAACCTGCAATTGGTAAGTTTTTAGAAGCTTATGAAAGATGGACAAAAGAAGGCTATAAAATTATTGTTTTAACTCTTTCATCTGCCTTAAGTGGAACTTATAATACTGCTGTTACTGCAAGTTCTGAATTTGAAGGTGTTTATGTTGTAGATAGTAAAACTACAACTCGTGGAATGGTATTTTTATTAAAAGAATGTCTAAAACAATTAGAAGAACAGGTAGCTGTTGAAACGATTGTAGAAAGCTTAAGAGAAAAAGCTAAAAATATTTTAACATACGTTACAATCGATAAACTTGACAATTTGGTAAAAGGTGGTAGACTAAGTAAGTCACAAGCTTTAATCGGAGGTCTTTTAAATATAAAAGTTTTAACTCAGTTAAAAGAGAAAGAATTAGTTGCTTTAGATAAAGTTCGTGGTAAGAAAAAATTAGTTCAGACTTTAATTAAACATATTCAAGAAGAAAAACAAGATAAAACTATAAAAAGTATAAGTTTACCTAATTCATTAGCTGATGAATATGTAGCTTTAATTAAGTCAGAATTAAAAAAAACATTTGGTTATGAAGTAAATGAAGATGAAATATTTACGACAACACCAATTATTTCGACACATACAGGAGAAAATGCAGTAGGTATCTTAGTAGAGTTAGTATAATCGGAGGTAAAGATTATGACAAATTTCGATGAAACAAGATTATTTGATAGCAATTTTTATGATAAAAATGATATTCACAACATATTAAAAAATGTTGTTGAAACAATAAAACAGCGTGGGTATGATCCTATTAATCAATTAATGGGATATATTAAAACTGCTGATCCAGTATACATTCCTAGAGATAATCATGCAAGGGAGCAAATAAGATTAATAGATATGGATGATATACTAGAGTACTTATTATACTTTTTTATACAGGAGTCTTAGATGTTAGATAAGAGAATAATGGGCCTTGATTACGGATCAAAAACTATAGGTGTTGCTGTTAGTGATTTGTTAGGCTTGACTGCACAAGGTATTGAGACTATTAATATCAACGAGCAGATAAAAGATTTTAAAATTAAAAGGATTAAAGAATTAGTTCAAGAGCATAATGTAGGAAAAATTGTTGTTGGCCTTCCTAAAAATATGGATAATTCTGTAGGTTTTAGAGGTGAAGCCACATTATATTTTGTAGAAGTTTTGAAAAAGAAGATAAAGAATGTTGAAATAATTCTACAAGATGAACGTTTAACTACTATGGGTGCTGAAAGAGTACTTCTTGAAGCGAATGTTTCAAGGAAGAAAAGAAAAGATGTTATTGATAAAATGGCTGCAGTATTAATATTACAGACATATTTAGATAAATTAAATTAATATAAATTTCAGGAGGAAAATAAAATGCAAGAAAAAGATTTAAAAAACATTAGTATTGATAATACTGAAGAGGTGTATACACTTAGTACTTTAGAAGGTGAAGGAAAAGAATACCGTAAAATTTTAGAATTTACCAACCCTACAAATGGTAATCTTTACTATATCTTCGCTGAGGAAGAAACAATTGATGAAGAGGAAATTAGTATTTTCCCAATGGTATGTATAGAAGATGGAGAAGACGCTGTTCGTTTTGAACCAGTAGAAACAGATGAAGAATATGATATGATTTCTGAAGTTTTAGATACTTTTTATTACGACGAAAGTGAGTAAGTAATGAGAGAAGATAAGATAAGAAGAAGTAAAAAACTGAGAAAAAAGAATAGAAAAAGAAAATCTATCATTCCTATAATACTGACAGTATTTGTTGTTGTAGGTATAACAGTACTATCAATATTTTATTACATGACAACCCCGGTTGATAAAAGTAATAATAAGGATATTACAGTAGAAGTAAAAGAAAATTATGGAAGTGCGAGAATAGCACAAGAATTAAAAGCAAAAGGTTTAATCAAAAACGAAGAGGTATTTAAAATATATTCTAGATTAACACCGAATACAACTTTTTATGTTGGTAGCTTTAAATTAAAACAAAGCATGAGCTTATCTCAAATTATACAAGAATTAGGAGCTAAAAATAAAGGTAAAACAGGTAATACGTTTGCTTTAATCGAAGGTGACAGTATTTTGAAAATTTCTAAGAATCTAGAAAAGACAAAACTAGATCCTAAAGAATTTTTAGAAAAAGTTAATGACGGCGTATTTATTAAAAAACTACAAGCTCAGTTCCCTGAGTTAATAACAGATGAGATTTACGGTAAAGATATTAAATATGCTTTAGAAGGATACTTATATCCAGCTATTTATGATTTAAAAGATGATGAAACAGTTGAGAGTTTAATTACTAAGATGGTTAAATTATCTAATGAAAAAATAGTACCGTTATACAAAAAGAATAATAAATCATGGAACATTGGTGGACAAAATAAACAAGTGTCTATCCATCAATATATGACGCTTGCTAGTATCTTGGAGAAAGAGTCTACAAAATCAGATGAGAACAGATTAATTGCTAGTGTATTCTTGAATAGACTTGCACAAGGTATGAGATTACAAACTGATCCATCAGCAAACTATGCTGCAGATAAACTTACAGGTGCACCGACGCAAGCAGAATTATCATTGAATTCTCCATATAATACTTATACTAATATCGGTTTACCACCTGGTCCAATTTCTTCAATTGGTTCAGAATCATTCGAAGCGTTAAATAATGCGGAAAATACGGATTATGTTTATTTCTTACATGCAACAAAAGATGGAAAAGCATATTTCTCTAAAACATATCCAGAACACGAGAAGTTAGCTAAGGAACATATTGAAGGTTATATTCCATCGGGTAGCTAGAAAAGTAAATAATATTTATAATTTAACATATTAGAGAATAGTCTAATTAATCACTTTAAATGTTGATTGATTAGGCTGTTCTCTTTTTATGTTTGTAATTAGCTACTATTGAATAAATAACAAGATTAAGGTAAAATTAGATATAAGATAAAATTTTAGGAGAAATTATGCAACAGTATTTTTTAAATGAAGAATTGAATGTTGAATCAACATATGAATTATCAAAAGGTGACAGCAATCATATTGTCAGAATAATGAGAAAAAAAATTAATGATAAAGTATATGTAGTATTTAATAATGAAATTAAGTACATTTGTAATATTATAGATAATAATGTAGATAAAGTTATAATAACCCCATATGAACAGGTAGATGGTAGTAATGAACTTACAACAAAAATAACGGTGGCTATTCCGCCTTTGAAGAATGATAAAATAGAGTACTTAATTCAGAAGCTTACTGAACTTGGAGTAAGTAATATTGTTTTATTTAACTCTGAACGTAATATAGCAAAAATTAAAAAAGATAAAGTGGATTCTAAATTAAATAGATGGAATAAGATTATAAAAGAAGCAGCAGAGCAATCAAAACGTAATATTATACCTGATATAACTTATGTGGATAGTTTGAAAGAATTAATTTTATTTAGTGAAAATTACGATTATAAAGTTGTTGCTTATGAGAAAGAATCTGTAAATGAAGATAACGTTAATTTTAAGAGATTATTAAATTCTGATTTAAATAATAAAAACGTTATTGCAGTTTTTGGTAGTGAAGGTGGTCTTTCAGAACAAGAAATCGATAATTTATTAGATGGTAATTTTGAAGTAATTGGCCTGGGAAAAAGAATATTAAGAGCTGAGACGGCACCTCTGTACTTTGTGAGTTGTGTTAGTTATTTTAGTGAATTCAAGTAAAGGAGTTTAACTATGAGTATTGAATTAAATTTAACAGCTAAAGAAATATATGAAAAAGAATTTAAAAAAACTAGAGTAAAGGGTTATAGTGAAGAAGATGTAAATGATTATTTGGACTTAATAATTGAAGACTATATGAAACTTGATAAACTACTTACTCGTTTAAAAGAATTAGAAATTGAAAATCAAAATCTTAAAATTAAAATTGAGGCTATAAAAAATGCTAGTCGAGAGGATAAACCAACACAGGTTACTAATTTAGACATATTAAAAAGATTATCTAAACTTGAAACAGCTGTTTTTGGTCCTAATCATTCAGATCATGATTTATATTAATATATTATTATAAAAGATTAAATAAGGAGAATATTATGAATATTTTACTGATAGTTTCTGGTGGAATTGCGGCATATAAATCGATTGATTTATCTAGTTCCCTAGTGAAGAAAGGTCACGATGTTAGGGTAATACTTACAGAAAATGCAAAGAACTTTGTGACAGAACTACCTTTTCAATCATTAACTAAAAATAGAGTGTATACTAATACTTTCGATGAATTAAATGAAAATGAAATTCAACATATTGATTTAACTAAATGGGCAGATAAAATAATTGTAGCACCAGCTACTGCAAATATAATTTCAAAATTTTCGTGTGGAATTGCTGATGACTTAACAACTTCTCTTATGTTAGCTGTTCAGGATGTAACAAAAGTATATATTGTTCCTGCAATGAATACAGTTATGTATAACAACCCTATTATTAAAGAGAATATAAGCAAGCTTTTGAAACTAGGTTTTAATTTTGTTGAGCCTGATAGTGGATTGTTGGCTTGCGGTGATGTCGGGAAAGGAAAATTTCCAACAGTAAAAAAAATTGAAAAAGCTGTTTTCTCTGAGACAGAGTTAGACTTGAAAGGGAAAAAAGTTTTAGTAACTGCTGGTCCTACTAAGGAATTCATAGATCCGTTTAGATGTCTAACTAATCCGTCTACTGGGAAAATGGGGATTGCTATAGCTAACGAATTTAAGAAAAGAGGAGCTGAAGTAATTTTAGTATCTAGTGTGAAGAATGATACTATTTTAAATGGTATAAAGGTATTAGATGTTGTTAGTACAAAGGATATGTTTGAAGCGGTAAAAAATAATTTTAAAGATTGCGATTATATAGTTAAGGCAGCTGCAGTATCTGATTATACCCCTGTACTTGTCTTTGATAAAAAAGTAAAAAAACAAGATGGAAATCTTAAAATGGAGTTTGAGAGAACTCAAGATATATTGAAATATGTTGGTGAAAATAAAACAGAAGAACAAATTGTTGTAGGATTTGCTGCTGAAACTAACGATCTTCTTGCATATGCTAGAGAAAAAATAGTTAAGAAGAATTTAGATTATATAGTGGCAAACGATATATCTCAAAAAGATATCGGTTTTGGAAGTGATAATAATGAGGTGTGTATTATTGACAAATTCAATAATATAACAAAAATTGATAAATCTAGTAAGACCAATATAGCTAAAGAAATTGTAGATACTATTACTAAGTAAGCTTAAAACTTTAAAGAAGGTGAGGTGAGATTATGTATGCTGAAGTTATTGTCGATGTAAATAATCATAGTGTCGATCAGAGTTTTTACTATTTAATTCCTGAAGAAATTAAGGAACATGATCTTGTAGGTTATAGAGTGGAAGTTCCTTTTGGCACTCGTGTAGTTCAAGGATATGTTGTTAATGTTAGTGAAAAATATAACGGGGGATACGATAGAGATAACTTTAAAAGTATAAAAAAATTAAAAGATGACTTTCCAATTTTAACTAAAGAAATGCTTCTTTTATCTAAAGTTATGGCAGATGAACTTTTTTGCACTAGAATTCAAGCTATAGAAACGCTAATTCCGACGATATTAAAAAATAAATATGTCGAGTATTACGAGTTGATAGATGCGAACAAAACTTTACTATTTGATTATGCTAAGTACTTTGATAAGAACTACTTAGTTGAAAAGAAAAAGTTTGAAAAAATTTTTTCAATCGAACAAATTGGATATTTAATCTCGCTAAAAGCCATAAAACTTATAAGTAAAGTTAAAGAAATAAATAATAATATTACGGAAGAATTCTATATTCTAGGTGATATTAGTAATGTTAAACTAACAAAGAAACAACAGATAATTGTTGATTACCTTAGTAAGAATGAGAAGATAAAGAAATCGGATGTTAAAGAAATATTAAATATTGGACCTACAGTAACGAAAAAATTATTAGAACAAAATGTTATCCGTATTATTGAAGAAGAAGTAATTCCTGAGATTAACACGACTATTTTACAAAATGAAACAGAACTAAGTAAATATCAGCGAGAAATCTATGATAGTATTGCAAAAAATTATAATACTAATAAATTCAATGAATATCTTCTCCATGGTGTTACAGGATCTGGGAAAACTGAAATATATATTAAATTAGTTGAAGAAAATTTGAGAAATGGAAAAGATGCTATTGTTCTTGTTCCAGAAATAATTTTAACACCACAAATAGAGAAAAAATTCAAGAAAATTTTTAATGAAAACATTGCTGTAATTCATTCTAGATTGAATACTAAAGAGAAATATAACGAATGGAAAAAGATTAAAGACGGTAAGGTTAAAATTTGTCTTGGAACTAGATCTGCTATTTTTGCCCCATTTGAAAATCTAGGTATTATAATTATTGATGAAGAACATGAAAATAGTTATAAACAAACTGAATCTCCAAGATATGATGCTAAAGATATCGCAAAAAAGCGTGGTATTTATAATAAATGTACTGTAGTGTATTCCAGTGCAACGCCATCTGTTGATTTATATTATAATTTTGAAAAGAATAATCCTAATAATTTATTAACTTTAACGCATAGATTTAATAATAATTTACCAAAAATTAATATTGTTCATACAGAAGATAAAGAAAAAGTAATAGCTGATGAATTACTTGTTAAGATTAAGGAAAAAATTGACAAAAAAGAACAGGTATTATTGTTGATGAATAAAAGAGGATATACTAATTTTATTCGTTGTTTTACCTGTGGTCATTTATATAAATGTGAGAACTGCGATATAAGTTTAAATTATCATAAACACGATAATTCGTTACGTTGTCATTTTTGTGGATATCATAAAAAAATTTCAAATATAAAAAAATGTTGCGAACATCCAGAGTTAGTTTCAGGTAACTATGGAATTCAAAAGGTAGAGGAATATTTGATTCAATATATACCAGATGTAAGAATAACAAGGATGGATTCAGATACGACTAGTCGAAAAGGTGCATATGAGAAGCTATTAACTGATTTTAAAAAACATAAATCAGATATACTTTTAGGGACTCAAATGATATCAAAAGGTCTGGATTTTCCCAATATTACTTTAGTTGGAGTACTATCAATTGACAGTATGATAGCTATACCAAGTTTTAAAGCGAATGAGAAGCTATTTCAGTTATTAGTTCAAACAGCAGGAAGAGCTGGAAGAAGCGAGAAAGAAGGCGAAGTTGTGTTTCAAACAAATATAGCGAGCAATATATTGGATTATGCAATTGATCATAGTTACGAGAGATTTTATAAGTACGAATTAAATCGCCGTAAACTCATTGACTATCCGCCGTTCTGTAAAATTTCATTTATTACGATAAAAGGTTATGATGAAGTGAAAACAGAACAGGTTGCAAAGATGATTTATAACTTTATAAGTAAAAAACTTAGTGGTATTTCTATTCTTGGTCCGAATAAAAGCTTATTCTATAAGATTAATAATGAGTTCAAGTATAATTTGGCAATAAGGTATAATGATGAGGAATATAGTAAATTACATCCGCTTTTGAAGTATATAAATGATTATTTTGCAGAAAGTTTTTCAAAAGAGAAGATAACTATAACAATAGATAATTCAGCTTTAGATTTTATGTGATTTCATGTAAAAATTAATTTAATAGATTCAATTAATCAGCTTGTAGAAATTGCTTTACAAGTTGATTTTATTTATTTAGAAATACGATAAAAATTTGAAAAAATAGCGATTTTATCGTATAATATAAGGATGTAGATTTATATTTTATGACTGGAGGAAGATTGTGGAAATAGAACAAGTTATAAAAATTTCACAACTCTATGATTTTTACTCTGAATTACTTAGTGATAAACAAAAACAATATTTAAATGATTATTATTTTAATGATTTATCATTAACAGAGATATCGGAAAATTACAATATTTCAAAACAAGCTGTTTCAAATAATATTAAAAGAACAGTGTTAGAGTTAGAACAGTTTGAGGAGAAGTTAAATTTAATAAAACTAAACAATCAAAGATTGTTTTTACTAAATGAAATAAAAAAATCAACAAATGATACAGAAGTACTGACATATGTTGATGAATTGATAAAATTAGAAAACTAGGAGAATCTTTTATGGCATTTGAAAATCTATCGCAAAGATTACAAAATACAATAGCGAAGCTTACAGGAAAAGGAAAAGTTTCTGAAGCTGATGTTAAAGAAATGATGAGAGAAGTTAGGTTGGCATTACTAGAAGCCGATGTTAACTTTAAAGTAGTAAAAGAATTTGTTAAGAAGATTAGTGAAAGAGCAGTAGGAACTGAAGTTATGAAATCATTAACTCCTGCTCAACAAATTGTAAAAATAGTAAATGAAGAACTTGTTGAATTACTTGGTGGTTCTAACGTTGAATTAAACCAAGGTGGTAAGATTACAACAGTAATGATGGTTGGTCTTCAAGGGGCTGGGAAAACAACTACAGCAGGTAAGTTAGCTCTTAAAGTTAAAAAAACTATGAAGAAAAAACCGCTTCTTATTGCAGCTGACGTTTATAGACCAGCAGCGGTTCAACAATTGAAAACTTTAGGAAAACAACTTGATATTGAAGTTTTCTATGTTGATAAAGATCCTGTAGATATTGTTAAAGATGGATTAGCATTCGCTAAAGAAAATTACTTTAACTATATAATTATCGATACTGCTGGGCGTCTTCATATTGATGAATTACTAATGGATGAATTAAAAGATATTAAAGCGGCAACAACTCCAGATGAAATCTTACTTGTAATAGATGCAATGATTGGACAAGAAGCTGTTAATATTGCAAGTTCATTTGATGAACAACTAGACATCACTGGATTAGTACTTACAAAACTTGATGGTGATACACGTGGTGGGGCAGCCTTATCTATTAAGTCTATCACTGGTAAGCCAATTAAGTTAGTTGGTATGGGTGAGAAGATGAATGACCTAGAAATATTCCATCCAGAACGTATGGCTTCTCGTATTTTAGGTATGGGTGATGTCCTTACTTTAATCGAAAAAGCCCAAGCTTCTATTGATGAAGATGAAGCAAAAAAAATGCAGGAAAAAATTCTTAATCAAAGTTTCACCTTCGAAGACTTTTTAACTCAACTTGAACAAGTGAAAAAACTTGGTAGCTTAAAAGATATTCTAGGAATGATTCCTGGTATGGGTAAACTTAAAAATATGAATTTAGATGCAGTTGATGAAAAGCAATTTGTTTATATTGAAGCTATCATCAAATCTATGACTATTGAAGAAAGGCAAAATCCAGATATCATTAATGTACCACGTAGAAAACGAATTGCACAAGGTAGTGGTAGACCAATTAATGAGGTTCATAAGTTAATTAAGCAATTCGAAGAAATGAGAAAAATGATGAAACAGTTTGGTGGACTTATGAATGATAAATCTAAGAGAAAGGGTCTAGGAAGAATGTTTGGTGGCAAACTTCCATTTTAATAAATTATGAATAATATAGTTTTATTTCAACCAGAGATACCAGCTAATACAGGTAATATCGCACGTACATGTGTTGGTACTAATACAAGATTACATTTAATTAGACCTTTAGGTTTTTCTATTGATGATAAACATGTTAAACGTGCAGGTTTAGATTACTGGGAACACTTAGATTTAGTTGTTTGGGATAGTTTTGATGAATTTCTTGAAGCGACTAATGATAAGCATTATTATCTAATTACTAAATTTGGTTCAAAGAATTATTGTGATTTTGATTTCTCTAATGAAGAAAATGAAGATATATATTTTATCTTTGGAAGAGAAACTAAAGGATTGCCTAAAGAATTCCGAGAAAAATATAGTGAACAAGCATTACGTATACCTATGAGTGAAAATGTACGTTCATTGAATTTATCTAATACAGCGGCATTAATAATTTATGAAGCTCTGAGACAACAAAGTTTTAATAAATTACAATAATATGATTGTAATTTATTAAATCCTAAATTAAAGAGAACTAATAAGAATAGAGGTTTATTTATATCTAAATTTTTTATAAAAGCTTTTTAGATATCTAGTAAATATTATGGGAGTAATCGACAAAATCGAATTCTTCAAAATCCTGATTTTGATTTACTCCCTGCGTATTAATAATATAAAAGGAGAACAACATGACATTTGTTGATATTATAGATGATAACAACTTAGTAGAAGACAGCACTAAAGATATGTTATTAAAATTGTTAGAATGTGCTGCGGAGTATGAAAATGTTGATACTGAGATTACTGAGATGTCATTATCTTTTGTTAGTAAGGAAGAAATTCAAGAAATTAACCGTGATTATAGAGGTAAAGATGTTCCAACTGATGTTATTTCTTTTGCATTAAATGATGAAGTAGAAGATGAGATTGATATTATTGGACTTGAAGATGAAATTAATTCTATTGGAGATGTTATTATCTGTATAGATATTGCTCATGAACAAGCAAAAGAATATGAACATAGTTTCGATAGAGAAATTGGTTTCTTAGCAGTACATGGTTTTTTACATCTACTTGGTTATGATCACATGAATGAAGAAGATGAAAAAGAAATGTTTGGAAAACAAGATGAAATTTTAGAAAAATTTGGTTTAAGGAGATAAGCATGTTTGAAGAACAAATTAAAACAGGATTTGTCACAATTATTGGCCGTCCTAATGCTGGTAAATCTACGTTATTAAATAATATACTACAACAAAAAATTGCAATCATGTCAGATAAACCACAAACAACGAGAAATATTATTAATGGTGTATATACTGATAATGATTCACAAATCGTGTTCATTGATACTCCTGGAATACACAAGCCAAAGCATAGACTTGGAGATTATATGATGAAACTTGCAAGTAGTGCGATTCAAGAGTCAGAAATAGTTTATTTAATTATAAATGCGAGTGAAAAGTTTGGACCTGGAGATCAACATTTAATAAATATTGTTAAAGAATTAAAAGTTCCAACATTTTTATTAATTAACAAAATAGATTTAATTTCACCGGAACAATTAATCCAAATCATAGAATTTTATAAAGATTTATATGATTTTGTGGAAATAGTTCCTATTTCTGCTCTTAAATCAATAAATGTAGATAATCTACTAAATACAACGAAAAAATACTTGCAACCAAGTTTTAAAATGTATCCTGATGATGTAATTACAGACTCACCTGAGTATTTTGTAATTTCTGAATTTATTAGGGAAAAAGTCTTACAATTAACAGAACAGGAAATACCACATTCTATAGCTGTTGTTATCGATAGAATTGAGAAACAACCAGGTAAGAAAAAAAATATTATTGCGACTATCGTTGTTGAGAGAAAATCTCAAAAAGGTATGATTATCGGTAAACAAGGTAAAATGATAAAAGAAATTGGTTCTAGAGCAAGAAAAGATATTGAGGTTCTTCTTGGCGAAAAGATATTCCTAGAATTATGGGTAAAAGTTATTGATAATTGGAGATCAAAACCAAATCAAATTATAGATTTAGGCTATAGGGATGATATCTTTGACTAATAGAAATTACATAACGGGGATTATAATAAAAAAAATACGTTATAAAGATTATCATGAAATTTTACAGGTTTTAACAGAACAGGGAAATGTAGAAAGTTTTTTTTATGAGAATGTTCATAAAAGCAAAAAGAAAATTAAGGTTAGTACACCATACGAAGTGAGTATTAACTATTTTCCTACAAATGGTATGAATAAAATTACAAATTTGGAAATTGAAAATACATATACCAATATAGTTTATGATGTTATTAAAAATAGTTATGTTTCGAATATGTTGGAATACACATATTTGGTTAATGATAACTCCTTTAATATTTATAAGCTATTAAAACTTTGTTTACATAATATTGAAAGTAAAGTTTCCGAAAAGATAGTTGTAAGCTATTTTTTAGCGAAATTATTAAATGAGCAAGGTTTTATGTTTAAATATCAAAAAACTGATTATGATTATGTAGGTTATAGTTTTCAGAAGAATAGTTTTGTTGATAAGTTTAATACGGACTACAGTGTCTATGGATTGAATGATCACCTCGTAAAACTTACATACTATCTATCAATTAAAAATATCGATTTTTTGGAAAGTTTAGAAATTGAAAATAAAGATTTAATTAGACTCTTTTCATTTTTTAATATGTTGTTTAAAGAATTTATTGGAGTTGAAACGAAATCATATAAAAAAATACTAGAACTTGAAGAAATATTAGGTTCTAAATAGAAAGAGGCTATGTATGAATAATGCAATAGGAGTATTCGATAGTGGAGTGGGAGGATTAACGGTTGCTCGAGAAATAATGAGACAACTTCCTAATGAAACTATTTATTATTTCGGTGATGTGAAAAATTGCCCTTACGGAGATAAAACTAGAGAAGAGATAATTCAATATACCGATAGAGCGGTGAAATATTTAATTGACAAAGGTGTTAAAATGGTTGTACTAGCGTGTAATACGGCAACGGCAGCTGCACTTAATTATCTTCAAGATAAATATGACATACCGATAATAGGAGTAGTACAACCTGGTGCAAGACGTGCAATTCAGGCTACTGAGAATAATAAGGTTCTTGTTTTAGGTACTAAATTTACTGCAAAATCAAAAGTTTATGATATTGAAATTGAGAATATTAATTCTGATATTCAAGTCGTTGATAAAGCTTGTCCTGCTTTTGTACCTTTTATTGAATCAGAAGGTAACGTTGATAAAGATGCAACAAAGAAAATTATACATGAAACTTTAGAGAATACACGCAACTTAGGTGTAGATACAGTTGTTTTAGGTTGTACGCATTATCCAATTTTGAAAAAAGATATAGAAGAATATTATGGTAATAATATTAAGGTTATTTCTTCAGGACGAGAAGCTGCACGAGAAGTTAGCTCCGTATTAGGATATGCAAAGTTACATCAGAAGAGATTTAATAAAAAAGATCATGAGTTTTACATATCTGAAGCCAGTGAAAATTTTAATAATATAGCTTCTAAATGGTTGAATAAAGAAATCATTGCAGAAGTAGTAGATTTATAGGAGAAAATAATGAAAGAATTAATTTTAGCATCTAATAATGCTCACAAAGTAGAAGAAATTAAAAGTATTCTAGAAGATTATAATATCTTAACTCTTAAGGATATTAATTATACAGAAGAAATTGTAGAAGATGGTTCTACATTTGAAGAGAATGCATTAATAAAAGCTCGAACAATAAGTAAATACTCTGGTAAAACAGCTATTTCTGATGACAGTGGATTAAGCGTTGACCTACTTGATGGGAGACCCGGTGTGTATTCTGCAAGATATTCTAAAGACCAAACTGATGAAAAAAATATAGAAAAAGTTCTTTTAGAGTTAAATGGACAAAAATCAAAAGCTAAATTTGTTTCTGTTATAGCTCTTGTAAAACCTGATGGAACAGAATTAACTTTTAGAGGTGAGTGTCATGGCGAAATTATTTTTGAAAAACGTGGTACGAATGGTTTTGGATATGATCCAATATTCTATGTTCCATCTTTAGATAAAACTTTTGCAGAGTTAAGTGCTGAACAAAAAAATAGTATTAGTCATAGAAAACAATCATTAGAGAAATTTTCTCAATATTTGAAAGAAGAAAGTGATGAAAACTAGAATAATTCGTGAAGATTGTATTGCTTGTGGAAATTGTAATGCTATCTGTCCTGACATATATGATTATGACGAAGATGGAATTGCTTATTGTATTATAGATGAAAATAATATGACAGAAGTAGTTCCAGATAAATATAGAAGTTTGGTTCTTGAAGCACAAATAAATTGTCCTACTGAGGCAGTTTATGTGGAAGAGGACTAGAAAGGAGAGAAGATTGAGCAATAAAAAAACAAAAAAATCAAAAAAAACTAGTGAAAATAAAAAATCAACTAACTCCAAAGGTAAAAAAGGTACTACAAAGAAAAATCCTAAGAAAAATATAATTCCAGTTTTAACTAAAGAAACATACAGAGGATTGTATTTTGTAATTTCTGTTCTTATTATAATTTTATCTGTTCTTCAGATGGGATTTGTAGGTAAATTTTTTGATTCATTATTTAAATATCTATTTGGTAGCTTTAGCTATATACTATATATTATTATAGTAGCTACACCAATTTATTATATAATGAATAAAAAAATAAAAACACCTGTTATTGTAGTAACGCTCTTAGTGTTGATAGATTTCTTATTCCAGTTAATACTAGTAGGTAATGCAGAAAGCACTTATATTAGGTTTACAGAGATATATAATGGTAAAGTGTTAACTTATGGCGGTGGACTGATATCTTACTATCCAGTTAAATTTTTAATATATTTATTATCATACTATGGATCTTTATTAGTAGTTATTTCAGCATTTATTACGTCAGTATTCCTATATTTTAATATAAACCATAGAACGCTTGTTTTAAGATTAAAGCATCAAATTGTTGATGCCTTTGACAAAAGTGAATATGTAGATGAAGAATATGACGAGTATCTCGAATTTGACGATGAAATTATAGACGATTATAATTATGTAGATACAAAAAAAGAAAATTCTAATGAACAAAGATATAATAATATAAAAGATAAAGATTTAGTGGTAGATATTAGAGAGTTTAAAGAAGAACCCGAGGAAGAACTTGTACAAAGAGTCACAAGAAAACAAGCTAAGACAAAAGAAGTTAAAAGTGTTGATGTTGTTGAAGAATCTTTAAATGAAGAAGTGTCTGAAGAATCATATGATAATTATCAGCTACCACCAATTACATTGCTTAATAGTCCAGTTAAAAAACAAACAATAACTAAGGGTGATGTAGTTGAAAAATCTAAAATATTACAAAGTACATTTAATAACTTTGGTATTGAGGTGAAAATAGTTAAAGCAATAGTAGGTCCTTCTATTACACAATTTCAAATTTTGCCGACTCCTGGAACTAAGGTGAGCAAGATAGTGAACCTGAGTAATGATATTGCGTTGAATCTTGCAGCCAAAGATGTACGTATAGAAGCACCTATTCCTGGTAAATCATTAATTGGTATTGAAATTCCAAATACAGTAAATGAATTAGTAACAATGAAGGAAGTATTTGTAAATGATGAGGACAACTCGCCTTTATCTGTTGCCTTGGGGAAAGATGTATCTGGTGAATCAATTTTTACAAGAATCGATAAAACACCGCACTTATTAATTGCAGGATCAACAGGTAGTGGTAAATCAGTATGTGTTAATACTATAATTACAAGTATATTACTAAAAAATAAACCAGATAAAGTAAAATTAATAATGATAGACCCTAAAATGGTAGAATTATCAATATATGATGGAATTCCGCATCTATTAACATCAGTTGTAACTGATCCAATAAAAGCTGCTGATGTACTTCATAAAGTAGTTTTAGAAATGGAAAATAGATATCGAGAGTTTGCTAGAGCACGTGTTAGAAATATGGAAGGCTATAATAAAATAGCAGCAAAAGATCCTGATTATAAAGAACTACCGTATATAGTAGTAATTATTGATGAATTGGCTGACTTGATGATGGTGTCATCTAAAGAAGTAGAAGAATCAATAGCACGAATAGCTCAGAAAGCACGTGCTGCAGGAATACATATGATTATAGCTACTCAGAGACCGTCTGTAGATGTTATAACAGGTGTAATTAAAACAAATATACCTTCAAGAATAGCATTTGCGGTAAGTTCAAGTATTGATTCAAGAACAATTTTAGACAAATCAGGAGCTGAAACTCTGCTTGGTAAAGGCGATATGCTTTATTTATCTGCTGATTCAAGTAAACCAGTACGTATCCAAGGAGCCTTTCTTTCAGATGAGGAAGTAGAAAAAGTAGTAGATTACGTTAAGAGCCAGTCAGAGGCTCAATATGATCCAAATATGACACCAAGTGAAGTAAGTTCACAAGGTGGTAGTTCATCAGCGGATGATGTAGATCCATTGTATAAAGAAGTATTACTATTTATAGCAAAAACACAAAAAGCTTCAGCTTCACTGTTACAACGTAGATTTAAAATTGGTTATAATAGAGCAGCTAGAATAATAGATATGCTTGAAGAAGATGGTTATATCGGTCCAGTTGATGGAAGTAAGCCTAGAAAAGTATTTTTAGAGAAGGAATTTTCAGAAGATTACGAGTAAAATAGTTTACATAAATAATTTTATGTAAATTATAATATGATATTATTAAGAGAGGTAAATTAAATTGAGAAAAAATAATAAAGTACTAGTTGGATTATTGATAATCGTACTTTTAGCGGTTATCGGATTATCTGCTTATGCTTATCAAAAGCAAAAGGCTTTAAATAATGTTAAACCAAAAGTTACAGAAACTAAGAAAGAAGATTCTAAATTTGAAAAAATAATAAAAGAAAGTTCTAGTAACTTTAATAAAGAAAATGAATTAAGTAAGAAAATTGATATACTAAAAAATCTATTAACTTATAAAGAAGAAATAAGTAAAGAGAATAAAGAGAAACTTAATGAAAAATTTAATTCTCAAGTCAAAGAGATGCGAGAAAAAATTAAAAATAGTTTGAAAGATAAAATTGGTTCACTAACGATATCTAATGAAGATAAAACTAATACTGAAAAAATTACTAATGTTAAGAAAGAACTTACTGAACTGCAAACTTTAGTAGATAAAGAGAAAGAAACAATTTTTGAAAAAGATGAGGACTACAATGAAATTTCTCAACTAATTAGAACAAATCTTGCAACTACTGAAGTAACACAAACAGCTGCAACAACAAACAATAGTAATACTACTGAACAGGTTCAACATACTGAAGTAGTTGAAGTACCAACTCCTCAAAGTCAAAGAGGAACGACTTCGTATACTCCTCCAAGAGTACAAAATAGTCCAGCACCAAGTACTAGTAATACTACTGCTTCTAACACACCGTCAACTCCACCAGCACCAGTAGAATCAAGTACAACTGAAACTTCTGGTACTAGTGAATAGTATAATATATAACGAAAACAGGATAATAAGACTATTTATCCTGTTTTTGTTATTGTAGCATATTACAGAATATGTTATAATTATAATGAATTTAAATTTATGCAAGAAGGGTAAGTAATAATAATGAATCTACCAAATAAAATAACATTATTTAGAACAATATTAATACCTATATTTATAGTATTTTTATTATATAATATGGGAGGAAGTATTTCTATCCTAGGTGGTCGAAATATAACCCTTAATATTTTTATAGCAGCATTGATTTTTATGTTTGCATCATTCACAGATTTTATTGATGGATATCTTGCTAGAAAATATAATTTAGTGACTAATATGGGTAAATTTTTAGATCCATTAGCTGATAAACTTCTAGTTGGAAGTGCCTTTATTGTAATGGTTGAACTAGGTTTAATGCATAGTTGGATGGTAGTGGTTGTAATAGCAAGAGAATTTGCAGTTACAGGACTTAGACTTTTGGCTGTAGAAAAAGGGGAAGTAATACCCGCAGGAATTCTAGGTAAATTAAAAACTATTAGCCAATTATTAGCTATTATTCTTATTTTATTAGGTAATCCAATTTTTAACAGTATTGGTTTTAAACTAGATTATATCCTATTATGGATTTCTGTAATATTGACTATTTTATCAGGATTAGAATATTTCAAAAATTCATTACATGTATTTAAATAATGTTAGTGATAGGATCTCCTATCCTAACATTTTTTTAATAGAAAAATTAGAAAGGTGTGATTATATTGGATAATATTCTGAAAGATGAGTGTTTTAAGAAAAGATATCCTATTACTTTAGTATGTCATAATAATAAATGGATAGAATGGTATAATGAGATGGAAGTAAAATTATCAAAATTACTTAATGATATATCTATAAATATTTATCATATTGGAAGTTCTACAATACCAAATATAAAATCAAAAAATATAATAGATATACTTATAGAAACAATAGATGATAGAAATTTTGATAAAATAGTTCAAATTCTTTCTAAAGAATGGGAATTACGTTGGAATGAAGACGATAGAGCTTTTTTAGTTAAAGGATATGGCGAGAAAGGTTTTCTAGATAAAGTGTTTCATCTTCATATAAGAAAAAAAGGTGATATTACTGAAGTAGAATTCAAAAATATATTATTAGAACATCCAGTAGTTGCAAAGAAATATGAGGCTTTAAAGTTAAAACTAGAAAAAGAATATAAATATGATAGAGAAGGATATACTGAAGGAAAAACAGAATTTATAGATAATATTATAAAAGAATATAGTTTACATAAATAATATTATGTAAACTATATTCTTTATTTTAATTTTACTTCTTTTTTATTGAAATAATTATATAATCCGTGAATAGCAACTATTGACCAAACACCTTCTAGTAAAACAAATCCCCATTGTTTACCAACAAAGGCATCAATACCAAGAATTAATGCTCCGATAGCATTTAGTAATAAATAACTAAGTGATGTAGTTTTAAGTTTTCCTAACTGGCTAAATACAAAGCCGATAAGAATTAATAGTGATCCTAAAACTTGTACAATAATACTCATTTTTTACCTCCATAATATTTAATAACTTTTATATTTTAACTTAATTGGAGATATATTGCAATACTAATCATCTAATTTATCAATAGATTGTTTAATTATCTTTTTAGATTCATTAATATATAGCATTGAAGTATCACTGTTAGAGTGTCCCATTTGAGTCATAATGATCGGGATGTTACCGTTTGTTTTTAATGCTAATTTAGTACCGTAACTATGTCTGAGTTTATGTGGTGACATAGGAACATTAAAGGCATCGGTATATTTCATAACTAGTTTTTGGATAGCTCTTATTGATAAACCAGCTTTATTTTTACTAATAAAGACATAGTCTTCTCTATTAAGTTTAAAAGGTAAGGAAGTTATGTATTCATTAAGTCTATCTAATGCTGATTTAGTTATTATAACGGTGTCTACTTTATTACCTTTTCTAATGACGTTTATTTCACTATTTAGAAAATCTATATCCTTAACCTTTAAATTAGCAAGTTCATTAACACGAATACCACTTTTTAAAAATAGCGTTAATATCGCAAGATCTCGTGCTTTATCACGTAAAAAGAATGTCTTTCCATGTTTTGATAAAGTTTTCTCGTACTCAAATTCAACATACTGCAAGAATTCTTCGTCTTGAGAGTCTAAAAATATCTTTTCGGAAATTTTCTTTGATCTTGATGATAATGTCTCTTTTACACGATTAATAGGTATCTTAAGCATTACATTTCGCTCAAAATAAGCTCGTCCTTGTTCATTCTCGCTTGTAACAGTAAGAAACTTATATAGAGACCGCATAGCAGCCTTATAATTGTTTACAGTCGTTTGACTTCTATATTTTCCATTAACTTGTTCACGAGAGAGACTTTTAAAATAACTTTCCATTTCTTTTTTAGATATATTTTCTAAAGTAGATAGTTGAACTTCTTTTATACTTTCTGCATCTGAAATTGTTTCTCTAATAGTCCAGTTTAGAAAATTCTTATAAGTTTCTAAATATCTATGTAATGTAAGTGGCGATAAATTATCGTAATACGTGTCGATGAAGTCTTCTATATAATCTGGGAATTCAGGAAGTATTTTATTTATTTTTTGTTTATAATAATCACGTTGATTCATTGGTATTACTACATTCTCCTATAGTTTATTAATTATACATATAATATGTATTATACGAACAAATATATTATATCATATTTATTAGTTTCTTTCAATATACTTCAATCCCCTTATTTCGATAAAGAATAAAATATTTCATTTTTAGTTTCTGATAAATGATTATTTATTTCATCTATTTTGTTTTAAATTAATTTTTTCAATTTAATGAGTAACTATAATTAATAATATATCAGTTTCACTTTCAAATTTGAAATTTTAGAAAAAATGACCTATTTAAACGTCATATAAGCTTTCTAAATTATTTTTTAATACAATTACTCCAAAATGATATAAAACCTCTTAAAATTGATTTAAATGGCTAATTTGGCATTTTCACCTAATTCAGCATATGTTTTACTTGATTTCTATATATATTTTATTAATATAATGTAAAAAGCTATCTAAGTTTCCTTAGATAGCTTAAAGTTTATCGCTTAATTATACACGCTCAACTTTTCCAGATTTTAAAGCTCTAGCAGAAACCCAAACTTTTTTAGGTTGTCCATCTACTAAAATTGTTACTTTTTGTAGATTAGCTTTGAATTTTCTTTTATTTGCGTTCATTGCGTGTGAACGAGTATTTCCTGAACGAGCTTTACGTCCAGTAACGTAACAAACTTTTGCCATGAATTAATCCTCCTTTTGGAAATAGTTTATTCATAACATTTACTACATACACAAGTATTAATATAACATACCTTAACATAAATATCAAGTAAAAACATTATTTATTTTAAAAATATTTTATGTAATCGAAGTCATAATCAATATTATAATAAATGCTACTATAGAAGCTATAGTCGTACCTAATGTCCAAGTTTTAAATGTTGTTTTAAAATCTAAATTTAAATACTGTTTAAATAACCAAAAACCAGGATCATTTACGTGTGAACAAAACATACTACCAGCTGTAATACTCAACATTATAAATACCGGTGAATAACTAATAGTTGGAACTAAAGGTTCTACTATTGCTAATGTTGTAATAGCTGCAATAGTTGCACTACCTAATGATATTCTTAGGATGGCAGCAACAAAGAAACTAATAAGTATTGGTGATATGTTCATACCACTAGTTATTTGAACTATCTCATCTGTTACCTTTGAATCTACTAATACCTGTTTTAAACCTCCAGCAGCACCGTTAATAAGTAATACGACTGCTATTGTTTTAATGGATTGACTTAACAATGGAGCAATACTACTAATCCTTAAATGTTTTACAATCATTAATTTCCAAATGGCTATTAATAAGCTGATTATCAATGCAGTAACTGGATTACTTATAATTGTTAATATATCTTTTAAGTAAGTTGGCAAACTATTTAAACTTAATGCTACTGTAGGAATAGTAATTAATATAACAGGTAATAACATTAGGACAATAGCAAAACCAGAACTCATCAACTGTTTCTCTATTTTTAATACACTAATATTATTTTGTTCAGTTTGTACGATAGGTTTAGTTTGTACCATCTTTGAATTAGTTAATAATAAACCACCGATAATTGCTGTTGGTATTGCAACTATTAAACCATAGAAGAATACTTCCGCCATATTAAGATGGAATGTTTTAGTAATAATACTTGGACTAGGATGTGGTGGGAATAGTGCATGGATTGTTAGAACACCAATACTTGCTGGTAAAGCTAAGTATATTTTATCCAAATTTAATTCTTTAGCTACTGCTAAAATAATTGGTATTACTAAAATAAAAGCTACATCAAAAAATAAAGAAAAACTGATACACATTCCAGCAATAAGAAGACCTAATTGAATCCTCTTGATTCCGAATAGACTAATCATTTTCTTTGCAGTAATTTCTACTGCTCCTAATTCTTCTAGTATTCTTCCAAACATAGCTCCTAATCCTAAGATTAGTGACAGATGCCCTAGAAGAGATCCTGTCCCCTTCTCTACTGAATCAATTATTGAACTAGGGGATAAGCCTAAAAATAAACCTAGAATAATTGCTACTATAAGTATTGATAAGAAGGGTTCAAAATGTAATTTTGTTATTAAAAATATTAGTACGCTAATTCCTAAGAAAACTAATAACAATTTATAAGAATGAATTCCTAAAAAATAAGCTAGGATTGAATATATAATTAATCCTAAGCCGATTAATATTTTATCTAATTTCATTATATTCTCCTTAATTTTTTCATTAGGTAATTATATCATTATTAATTAGCTATATCAAGTAAAGATATACGCTTACTATAGAATTAGTGTTCTTTATCTAGTAACTCAGCGATTTTCATAAAAGTTCTTCCGTTTCTAATAGTAACAGCTTTATAGAAAGATTCTTTAATTAAATATTTATGATATGCCGTTTTTAAATAGTTCTTTTCATTAAATTTCCCCCAAAAAACAGCCCTTTTCCCAAAGTGAACTTTTTCGTCGTTTAAAGGCATATTATTTATTCGTTCTTTGATAATAGAATAATCTATATCTTCACTATAAAAAAGTACATCTTTTCTATAAAAATCATCTTTCCACCAACTAGGCAGATTTTTAAGTTCTTCTATGTATTCTTGTTTTGTCAGTATTACTTTATTAATTTTGAAAGGATATGAATTTAATATCTGTGATATCTTATCATTAACAACACCTATATTTTCAGTGGTATCAAATATAATATTACCACTGTTAATATAGGTAATAACATTTTTATATCCTAAATAAGCAATCGCATCTTTCAAATCAGCCATAGAGACTTTATTCTTACCGCCAACATTGATTCCACGAAGCAAAAGTACGTATTTCATTAGTTTCTCCTTTTATAAAAAACTCTCTATCATAGTAATATAGAGAGTTTTTAAATTATTCATAAATTATGCTCTTGATACGTAAGAACCTTCTGCTGTATTGATTACTAATACATCTCCTTCTTTAACGAATAGAGGTACTTGTAATGTGTATCCAGTTTCTACTGTAGCAGCTTTAGTAGCTCCTTGTGCAGTATCACCTTTAACACCAGGTTCAGTTTCAGTTACAGTAAGTTCTACTGTTGTTGGTAAGTCAATACCTAAGATTTCATCACCAAACATTAAGATTGAAACTTCCATATTTTCTTTTAAGAAGTTTAATTCGTATTCTAATTGTGCTTCTGGTACTTCGATTTGCTCGTAAGTAGCGTTATCCATAAATACATAAGCTTCACCTGTTGAGTAAAGGTATGACATTTTTTGGTTATTGATTTGAGCTTTTGCTACTTTCTCACCAGCTCTGAATGTTTTATCATTAACTGCACCTGTACGCATGTTTCTTAATTTAGAACGTACGAAAGCAGCTCCTTTACCAGGTTTAACGTGTTGGAATTCCATTACTTTCCAAATGTTTCCATCAACTTCGATAGTAACTCCAGTTTTAAAATCATTAACTGATATCATTATTGTATTTCTCCTTTAAATTGTACTAATATTATTATAAATAAAAATTTTTTTAAAATCAAGGTAAAAAAGATTAATTTTAATGTAAAATGTTATAAAAAAAGTAGTTTCCAATTAGTTAGTTTACATAATATAGTTTGTGTAAACTAAATGTGATTATTTTACTTTTACAGCTTCTACCATGTATATTCTATTACCTTTTTTAATGAACTTATCTTCATATTCTGTATGTACATTATCTTCTTCATAGATGCTGTTTGTTAGGTCTAATGATAATCTATTGAATGTAAATCCATACTTTGCATAACTCATTAAGCTATACTCAAATAAACCTTGATTATCTGTTTTTTGAATAATAGTCTTATCACCACTAAGAATAGTCTCATAACGAGCTAAAAATGTGTGGAATGTTAAACGTCTTTTCTCATGTCTTGTTTTTGGCCATGGATCAGAGAAGTTTAGATAAAGTTGATCAACTTCTCCTTCAGCAAAATATTCAAGTAAATCCTCTGCATTACCAGAAATTAGTTTCAGATTTTCTCTGTGTGTTTCTTCTACTTTATCTAATAGAAATGTTAATACAGTAGGTTGAGCTTCCATTGCGATAAAGTTTATATCTGGATGTTTTTCTGCTAATGTATGAATAAACTTACCTTTTCCACTCCCTATTTCAAGATGAATTGAATTTTCATTTCCAAATATTTCTTTCCATTTCCCTTTATTATCCTTAGGTTGTAAAAATACAACGGGACTATTTTCTAAACGCTCTCTTGCGTCTACTCTATTTCGAACTCTCATTCATGCACCTTTCTATTTTAATTCAATTGTTTTATTGAATAATTCTTTATTTTCTAATACTTTTTCTTTTGAACCTAGCACACAAGTATAGGCTTTAGATTTCATATTTTTAAATACAGTTTCTAATTTTTGTATATCTTCAACTTTGGTATTTTTAATTTCATTTACAAGTTCATCATAAATATTAAACGGTGAATTTGTTAAATATTTATTAAGTGAATATGTTGCTAACGCACTTGGTGACATCAATACATCTAAAGTATTCAATGTACCGATAATGTATTTATTTAGATCTTGATCATCAGCAACAAAGTTTCGAACATAGTTATCAATATTGTAATATATATCTAATGTTTCAACTAAGTTAGGATCACGATAAGACCATAAGTTAAAATCACCAAAGTTATTAAATATTGCTCCAGCACCGTATGCTCCATTTTTCACACGAACATTATTCCATAAATAATCTAAACTTAGGATATGTCTCAGTACTAAATGAGTTCCGGTATAATCTTTAATATTGTATCCAACACCTACATACTGTACAAGAGAATCAAAGTAAAATCCTTCAGAATAACCATGTTCTTCTAATTCTATTTCGAATCCTTTTTGTCTATTTGTATCTTCTGGGTATTTTTCTAAGAAGCTAGTAAAAACTTCTTTAAAATCATTATATTCTTCTTTATTTCCAACAAAGTTAGTTAATAATCTAGATTTATTGAAAATTAACTTAGCTACATTATAAAGATTTTCTCTTATACTTTCATTGTCAGTTTCATAATTATCTAGTAACTTATTCATGAATAAGTAGAAGTCATATTCACCATGGTATGATGCTAACTTACTTTGTGGATTATAGAATCCACTAATTCGACGTGCTACAAATGCATGCCCTGAATTCTTGAATTTGTTTTCTAGCATTAATTTAACTTCTAATAGGACGTTGTATAATGCTTCTTTATCATCAAAATCAACGTTTAATGTAGTTTCTTCTAATATATTAGCTAATTCTTCTGATTTTTCAACGAGATTTTTCGCACTAATTATAAATTTAACTTCGCATTCGTCACTCTTATGTTTTCTAAAGACATCTATATATGAACTAACTCCACCAAGATTTGCTCCTATTTCTTTAATTACTTCTGCCTCAGTTTTATTCTTCGTGTTAAAGTTAAATAATAAATATGATAAAATTGAAGCGTATTGAAGCTGTTCTAGCTCAAAATCGCTAATATCAAAAAGTAATTTAGTATAAGAAATTCCATTTGTTACTGCATTATAATGAGAGAATTTTAAATCTCTATATGTTTCAAATAATGTTTCTTCAAAAGGATTTTTTAACTCAACTTCTTTAGCATCAACACATTTAATTTTTTCAAGATCTTCTTTCTTATCAATACTATTTTGCCAGTTTTGTAGAGATTTCGTATTTTCGACTATATCTTGTAGTTCATTTTCAGATAATGAAGCTTTATATTCAACTAGACTTTTCTCTTTTTGCTCTTTTTCTAAAGTTGGAATTAACTGTAAAACAGCCTGTTTCTCATTATTAATTAGGAACTCTTTTGCAAGACTTTCATATTTTTTATCTTTACAATTTTCTTGTAAATCAGCTATAACTTTATCTAAATCAAATGAAGACAGGATATCTTCTTCACTGTAAAGCCAAGTTCTTAATAATCTTATTGCGTAAGAAACACCTTTAGGTGCAGAAGTTTTGTTAATTTCTTCTTTAATTGAGAAATTTTTCTTATTGATTGAAGCTTGTACTTGTTCATAATCAAAACCTTTTTCAATGATTGATTTAAGAAGTTTTTTGTATTCACTATCAAGATTATCTAATTTATCATCTTTTACATATTTGAAGATGATTGAATAGACAGTTTCTTTTCTATCTTTTTGAACATAACTATAAACATCTTCACAAAAATCATTTTCTATGAAATATTTTCTAAATTCAGTATTACTACTTCCTAGAAGTATATCATCTATAATATCAATATTCTCAATTCTACTGAATTCATTACTATCACCAAGGATGTAATTATATGCAACATATGCCTTGTTGCTTAGCTCTTCGTTGAAATAAGTTCGCTTAACAATTTCTTTTGAAAAATGATTTTGACGTGATAAGTTATAGTCACTATAATCTTTATAATCATAGTTATTTAAATAACTATCGATATGTTCCAAATATTGGTTTACATTTAGATTACCATATAAAAAGATATAACTGTTACTTGGGTGATAATTATAAATGTATGTCTCTAAAAATTCTTCTTGTGTAATTGAAGGAATAGCCTCTGGTTTTCCTCCCGAAGAATATTTATAAGGTGTATCATTAAATAAGTGTTCACTTACATATTGATCAAGAACTTCATCTACTGATGAGTATGCACCTTTCATTTCATTATAAACTACACCTTTGTATATAAGTTCATCCTCTTTATTTTCTAAATGGTAATGCCAACCTTCTTGTGCTAGTATATTTTTATTAACTTTTAAATTCGGATTAAATACGGCATCTAAATAGATGTCCATTAATATTTCTAAATCTTTTTCATTTTTAGATGATACTGGATACATAGTTTTATCAGGAAATGTCATTGCATTTAAAAATGTATTAAAAGAACCTTTAAGTAGTTCTACAAAAGGTTCTTTTACTGGATATTTCGCTGAACCACATAAAACAGAATGTTCTAAAATATGAAAAATACCATTATCATTATAAGGGATAGTTTTAAAACTGATGCTAAAACTTTTATTTATGTCGTCATTTTCAAAGAAAACTAATCTAGCACGAGTTTTAGTATGCTCATAAAGATAAGCATTTGTATTAATATTTTTTAGATATTTCTTTTCTATAAGTTCAAATGTCATATTATTTAATTATTTCATAGTAGATTACATTTTTAGTAATGTAAGAACATCATAACCTTGTAGTTTGTCCATTCCATTTAGACCATCTAGTTCGATTAAGAATGCAATACCTACTACGATTCCTCCTAATTCTTCTACTAATTTAATAGTTGCTTCAATTGTTCCACCAGTAGCTAATAAATCGTCAGTGATAAGAACACGTTGACCTGGTTTAATAGCATCTTTGTGCATTGTTAAAGTGTTACTACCATATTCTAAATCATATTGGTAAGAAATAACTTCACGAGGTAATTTATTAGGTTTTCTAACAGGAACGAACCCAATACCTAATGAATAAGATACAGGACATCCAATGATAAAACCACGTGCTTCTGGTCCAACTACAACATCAACTTTTCTTTCTTTTGCATAGTTAACGATTTGATCAGTAGCATATTTATATGCCTCACCATCTGCCATTAATGTAGTAATATCTTTAAAACTAATTCCTTCTTTTGGCCAATTTTCTACGATTGAAATGTATTTTTCTAAATTCATTTATTTTTCTTTTCTCCTAAATGTTTTCTTAACTCAATTATTATACTATAAAATCCCAAAATAAGCAATTTTAAACACTATTAATACACTAAGAAACAGTAATTTATTAGATTATGAATCTACTTATAATATGAAGAATTTACTTATATAGTATTAGATATCTAGAACTCTGTATATTTTTAGTAATATAAAATCACCAATTGATAAAATCAATTATTATTTGTATTCTATGTTATGTGTTAAAATATATTATAAATACAATATAAGGAGATTTTAGTATGAAAATTACATTTACTGATTCAGCTGTGGATTATATTTATAAAAAATTTGAAAGTAAGGACACTAGTGCATATGATATTATTATCGACTATTTAGATGGAAATAGTCCATATTCTGATAACGTTAATGGGTGTCATTGTCAAGTATATGATAAATATAGAATTCTAATTGTTTCTAAAGAAGATAAAAATATTAAGTGGGATAAATATGATAAAAAACTTTCTACAAACATAGGTACTGTTCATTATCCTTCTTATTATGAAGTGATGTTTGATAAAGACAATAAATTTGATTATAGTGAGACGAATTTTACTTTATATTTAAAGAGCGAAGCGGGAATTATTACAGAACAAGTCCAATTAATAATTAAAAAATAAATTTAAGTAAATTTTAATAAGTTTTGCTAACATTATCATAAGTGTAATTAGAGGAAGGAGAATATTTTGAAATCTTTTCTAAACAGTAGAAAATTAACAGTTTTTCTATTTTTTGTATATTTATTTATTCTTACTTGGGTAATAGTAGCTAAAATGGATTGGAACCTACTTTTAAGTAGTAATATTTCATGGATAAATAATCCTCGTGTATTACTTTATCCTGGTGTAACTTGGAGAACAATCAATCTAGTACCATACAGATTTGGAAATTTTGACATTGTGGAAGTTTTACTTAATATAATTTTCTTTATACCTTTTAGCTTTTATATCAAAATACTATATCCTAAATCGTCTGGCTTAAGCGCTATAATTTTAGGATTTATATTAAGTTTAATATATGAATCTACTCAATATATCTTGACTATTGGGTTCCCTGATATAACAGATTTGATAGATAATACTTTAGGTGCTTGCATAGGAGTAATAATTATCAATATTATTTCTCTAATTTTCAAAGAAAAACTTAGATTGTATATGAATTTCATTTTAATACTTCTTTCGGGATATATTATTTATGAAATAATTAATATAGTATCTTAAATAATAAATAATAACGGATGTACTTGGCGATTGTTAAGTACATCCGTTATTTATATCTTATGTAATTATTATTAAATTTTTAAATTATCTTTTTCTTCTGAAGCCTAATACAGCTAATCCAATACCTAATATACCTAGTAATAATGCTCCAACACTATTTTCAGTTAATCCTGTTTTAGGTAATATATTATTGAATCTTTGTGAAATTGGATTGTTTCCAACATTAGTATTGTTATTTTGAGTAGATAATGTAGAGTTTGTATTAGGATCTTGGTTATGTGATCCATTGTTATTTGTTCTTGAAACAATTGTATATGTATTGAAGTGATCTGTATAGAATGTTAATTTCCCATCTGAATATGAACTTGAGACTTTTTCTAATTTATCACCATTTACATAATAAACTTCTAATGTTTCATTATCTTTAGCAAGAACAGCTACAGTAACTGCTCTAGTTTCACCATTTTTATTTATTACATTTCCATTATCATCTGTGAAGAATAGATCTAAAGTTTTCACAACATTTAAATTCTCATCAAGATTCTTAACTAATTCTTTTACTTCATTTACTTTTTGTTCGTTAGAATTTTGAGCAACAAAGTGAATACCAGTAACATCTTTAGCCTTGAATTTTACAATTACTTCTTCATCTCCAGGTAATTTAGCTACAAGTGTATCTTTTAGATTGCTAAGTTTATCATCATTTGTAGGATTACTTGGTTGTTCAACTGCTGGTGTTTGAGTATTTTCCTCTGATTTAGGCTGTTCTGGTGTTACCTGAGGTTTTTCTTCAACTTTAGGTTGTTCTGGAGTTACTTGAGGTTTTTCTTCAACCTTAGGTTGCTCAGTAGGTTTCTCATCTTTTTTATCTTCTACTTTTGGTTCTTCTTTTTTAACATCAGCATCAACTGTAGTTATAAGTTCAACTAATTTATCATCGATATTAGTAGCATTTTTCTCAAATAAAGTTTTAGTAATTCTATATTTATCTCCTACTTTCATATCATTATCAGTAATTTCTAGTTTTTTATCATCTTCATTAGAAACACTTGAAGAACTAATTTCTTTAATTTCATTGCCACGGATACGTTCTACCTTAGTAACAATATACCAGTTACGACCATAATCATCACTCTTAAGTAGTTCTGCCATAGGTTTAGTTTGTTTACTTAGGAATTCTTTATATTTTTCTAAACCTTGTAAGATACCTTCTCCGCCATAAAACTCAGAACGTCCTCTATACCAGTGTAGAAGATTAAGAATAGTTAATTTCTCATCTTTAGGTTGAATTGTAATCTTGTTATCTTTTGCAACAACATTTAATTCGATAGCTTGTTTTTGTGGATAATAACCTTGTGTTATTTCAGGAGAAATTCCTAATAATTTTGTATCAGAATCATTATACGGCAATGTTGCTGGTAAATTGTTATTAGCGATATCAAGAATTTGTAGACTACCATTTGCTTTAATTAAATCTAACGGTATATTACTAATTTGGTTATTTACCAATCTTACAGTTGCTTTATTTTTAGCTAGTGTTTTCCATAATTCATCAGATAAGCTAGCGATATGGTTATTATTTAAAGCTAGAGTATTTAATTTTGTTAAATTAACTCCATTTTCTGGAAGTGATGTTAATTTGTTATTAGCAGCATATAACTGTGTTAAAGAAGATAAATTAGCAACACTAGCAGGAAGTTTAGTTAGTTCATTATCTGTGAATGATAAGAATGTTAAAGCTGAATTATTATTAAATAAATCATCAGGAAGTGAAACTATTTTATTGTTAGATAAACTTACAGTTTTTAGCTTCTTATTATTAGCAAATACATTTGTCGGTAATGTAGATAGCCATGATTGACTGAATTCAACAGATTCTAATTCAGGATTATTTGCAAACAAACCTTCTGGGATATTACCTAAGTTGTTAGAAGATAAGTTTACAGTTTTTAATTTTTTGTTATTAGCGAATAGGTTTTCAGGTAGTTTAGTAACACCGTTTCCTCCTAAGTTAATACGCTCAATATTAACTGCATTTTTGAATAAGTCTTCTGGTAATTCACCAAAATTATTACTATCAGAAGTGAATGATTTAACTCCAGGACCCATGTGTTTTAGTAAATCTAAGTTGTAAATAGCACCTTTATCAACTTTTCCATCAATCTCTAATGATCCAATGTTGATATCACCAGTGAAGTTTTTTAATTCATCTTCTGTTACTTTACCGTCTTTGTTAGTATCTACCCCATTGGCGATTAATTTTTTCTGAAGAAGATCATCACTTTTTTTACGTTCTTCATTATTTTTTTCTACTAACTCAAATCCATTCCAGCCTTTTTTAATTTCAGGTTTAAATTTCAATTTAACAGTAGTATATTTGTCGAAGTTTCCTTTATCACTTTCTAAAGCGCCCCCATAAGAAACTATAACACCACCTAAGTGTACTTGGTCTAGATCTTCAACCGGAAGAGTAAATAACGCTCTGTCGTATTGTCCTGCTGAGTTCTTCTCACCAAAGTTTTCTTTCACACCTGATTCCCATTTACCTTTGTTTTGGATGGCAAAATCATATAAACCATGAGCAAATAATGTATTTAACATTGTAATACTCATTTTCCCATCTTTAACTACTAATTTCACATTTTTGTCAAAGAATCCTTCTAGCATTGAAGTACCTTGTCTTCCATCAGCGTATAAAGCATTAAATCCTAAAGTATATTCACCATCTTCTAATTTATCAGTAAGTGAATAAGTTTTTTCTTCTTGTTTTTCAGGAGTTTTTTCTGATACTGGTTTTTCTTCAACTACTTTATTACCTGTAGTATATGCTTTACTTTCGCTTCCGTCATTTGCTTTAAATACAATTGTATTATCTCCATCAAAGTTCCAAGCTTTAAATGCTTTAAGACTTTCTCCACCATCGTCGAAAGTAACGATTTGATCTTTCCAGTTTTTATTAAATAGTGATTTATCAAATGATTTTCCATTAATAATTACTTCTTTAGTATTTTTAAGAACATCTTCCGCTTTAAATCCATAAACAAGCGAAATGTTTAATTCATCTCCGTACCCGTTCTTTTCTACTTTAGAAACTAAATCTTTTTGAGCATATGAAGAACTTGTTGTATGCACCTCTTGTTTTGGTTCTGTAGGTTTTACATCTTCTTTTTTATCTGTTGATGTTGGATATGAAATTATTGTTCCATCAACAAGTTTAACTTCTAGTTTGTTGTCAGAATCTTTTAAAGCCTTAACTAAGTCTTCGTTAAAGATTCTGATTCCAAGATATTTTGAAGTTTCTACTTTATCTTTGAAAACATCTTTATTTACAGTTGTACCATTTAGTGTCACACTAGCTATTTCTTCAACAAAATTATCATAAACAGATGTATCAGATAACTCTAAAGTTAAGTGTTTTTCATCTTTCCAGTTTTTACCTTGATCTAATTTAGAAATAGTATATTTAGCATTTGAAGCTGGTTTGTTAGTATCAGTTTCATTTTCTTTTGATGGTGCAGGTGTATCATTACTTGGCTCTACATACCCAGTATCTTCATATGTTGTTTTTGAGCCATCTGTAAATGTAAATTCAATTTTATGTTTATCTTGTTTTTTATAATGCTCAGTTATTGCTTTATCTACAGCAGTTACTTGTCCATCATATAGTTTATAAAATTTACTGTTAGTATTTTGGTTATCAAACCCAAAATCTTTTCCATCTACTGTAAGTTTAGTTACTTTTGTCCAATAATTTCTATAAATATCCGATCCTTCTAAAAAGAAAATTAAAGAATCACTGTCTAATTGTGGTTCTACAATCTTCAAACCTTCATTAATTAATTTTGGTTTAGCTGTTGGATCTACATATCCTTTATCTTCATATACAGCTTTTGAGCCATCTTTAAAAATAAATTCTATTTTGTGTTTGTCTTGTTTATTATAATGATTAGTTATTTCACTATTATTAACATAAATAACACTGTCAAATAATGAATAGTTTTTTGATGCAGATGCTTGATTATTAAAACCAAAATCCTTTCCGTCTATTAATAGCTTATCAATTTTACTCCAGTATCTATTAAATAAAGTATCTGATGTGTCTTGACCTTCAACTGCTATTTCTAAAGAACCACTAGCTCCAATCTCTGGTTCGTATACTTTAAAACCTGTGCTCTGTTGATCTTGTGCATAAACTACATTAGAATTAAGATTTAGTTTAGAATAATTGAAATCTACTGAACCTATACTTAAACAGATAGGTACTGCTAATCCAATTATTAATTTATTATTATATTTTTTGTTCATTACGTTCCTCCATAAAAACAATGATAATCAATATCGATTAATTATAGCTACATTATACTACAACAGGTTAAAAGATACAAGTAAAAACATCAAAATATAAAAAAAATAGAGCATATTTTTATGAAATCAGTTTGGAAAAGATTGATTTCATAGGCTTATACTCTACAAAGTAATGTTCATATTTTTGCCACAATAAAAAAATAATTATTATTAATAATTAGAATCTTTTAGCTATCAAATTATAATGTATTTCGATATCTTCTGGTTCTGTAGCATAACCACGTAAATCGTAGTATTCTCCATCTTTTTCTAATACTGCAGTAGGATAAGATTCTATACCTAAGTTAAGTGTTCTTAGAAAATCTGGATGAATCGGATTCGTATTTTTAAAAGCAATTGTAAGTTTTAAGGCCAAATCAGAACTATCGATTTCATATTTGTCACATAGTTCTAAATATGTTGCAATATCACTTAAACTTTTACCTTCAACAAAAAACTTACATTGCATATCATATGCATAATCTAATAATTTTGAATTTGGTATAAATTCTTTTACTGTATTTAAAGCAATCGCAGGATGAAGTGAATTTAATACCATCTCACCCTCTTCAAGTACTTTTTTATACCCTTCTCCAAACTCAATATTATACATTTCTGAAATTTGTTTATTTCCTTCTGCTATATATGTGTACTCTCCGATTTTTTTACTGTTTTCACCAATAAATAATCCACCAGAGACAATATCAATTTCTATGTCTGTATGATTCTTGTAAAACTCAGTAAATAATTTATCAAAACCATAGCACCAACCACAGTATGCATCCCAAAAATATAATATTTTCATTTTATTCTCCTTTTATTACCTTAATTTTTATCAAAAGCTTTGTTAATATTCGTTATATTCTCTTTTAGTAATAACTTTTCAACTTCGAATATACTTTCCATTCTAACAAAACTTGCTGATTGTTTTAAATCAACTTTTTTATAGTTTTCATTCAATTTAATGGTATTATTCTCAAAAGTTATAAGATTTAATTCTCTAAAAATTTGAATCATGATTTTCAAACTATCCACATTTGTTTTTAATGTTGTTAACAGTTTATCTAATTGCTGTGTAATATTAATTTGTTTATTTGGAATAGATAGAATAATGTTAAATAGTTTTATCAATCTATCTTTATCTATTAAATAAACATCTGATAAAACTTGTTTTTCTTCACAAATTAAATATATTTTCTTAGGTTTTAAATTAACTAATTTCTCAATATATTCTTTACTATTTGGAATGTCTAATAAGTAGATATCTTCAATATTTTCTTCTAATTTTTCAATATCTTTATATAGATAATAATTGATATCCCTGTTATCAATTTTTTTAGAGATTTTTATTGCTTTATTATCAATTTGGGAAATGTCATAATTAATAAATCTTAAGTCTTCAAATAAGAATTCTTTAATATCTATATCTATTATATGAGCTTGTAATTTTGTACGACCGTTAAAGTTATTTTTATCAATTGTACATAATAAATCAATGATATCATTCTTCTCAACTTTTTCAAATGCAACACTATCTTTAAAAGTGATACATTCTAGGTTTCCTACTTCATCAGCAATTGTTAGTCTTAGATACTGGTTATCTGATCCGAAATAAGATTTATTTAGTACCATTGCATTCTCTAATAATACCGTTGGTTTCTCAAAGTCCATACCAAATGGTTTTAATATTTCAAGTGAATTTAGAAATTGATAGCTTATTTCTTCTAAGCTAGTAACAATATCTATTTTTTTAGTTGATTTTAATTCATTATTCTTCTTAAACTTTTCATATTCACAATTTAGAAATTCTTGTATTTTGTCTAGATTAATTTCATCAAACGAAAAACCAGCAGCAAGTGTATGTCCACCAAATGCTAAAAATAAATCAGAAATTTTATTCATAGCTGTGTAGATGTTAAAATCAAAAATGCTTCTAGCTGATCCTTTTAAAATACCCTCTTTATTATTCATAATAAATACAGGTCTTTGATATTTTTCTACTATATTGGATGCTACTATTCCTAGAACGCCTTCATGATAATCTCCAGATATCATAAGTACATTATTATCTTTCTTACTAGAATTCTCTATTTGATCAATAACATCTTTAACAATATCTTCAGTAACTTGTTTACGTTCAATATTGTACTTTTCAATTTGTTCTGCCAATACTCTAGCAGTTTCAGCATCTTCTGCCATTAGGAATGAAAGACCTAATTTAGCACTATCCATTCTACCAATAGAGTTTAGTTTTGGTCCTATGTAAAAGCCTATTGTTTGTTCATCTACTTTTGTATCAATATTTGATAATTCAAGTAACATTTTCAAACCAATACGCGGATCTTCATTTATTAGTTCTAATCCCTGTTTAACAAATATTCTATTCTCATCTGTAATTGATACCATATCAGCGATAGTTCCAATTGCAACTAAGTCTAAAAGAAAATCAGGAAAAATTTCTAGAAGAGCATGTGCAAGTTTAAATGCTACACCTACCCCTGCAAGTTTTTTGAAAGGATAATTTCCTTCTGGATGCTCGGGATGAATAATTGCATATGCATTTGGAATTGTATCTTGAATCTTATGGTGGTCTGTAATAATAACATCACATCCTAATTCATTAGCTAAATCTACTTCTTCTACACCTGCAATCCCATTATCGACTGTAATAATTAATGAAATACCAGATTCAATAATTTTAGTAAATGCTTCTTTATTCGGTCCATACCCCTCTTCGAATCTATTAGGTATGTATGATGAGACATTTGCACCTAAAGAAATCAGTGTTTCAACTAATAAAACTGTTGAAGTTATACCATCTGCATCATAATCCCCATATACTAGAATCTTCTCCTCATTTTCGATCGCTTCATTAATTCTATCAACAGCTTTTTGCATATCATGCATTAGAAACGGATCATATCCTTCTTCATATTCATCTGAAAAATATTTTTTTACTGATGACATATCAGTAATAGAACGAGCATTTAATATTTTAGCAACGTTTTTTGAAATATTATACGATTCTATTTCTTTTATAAAACTTTCATCATATGTTGGATATATCCAATTGTATTTAATTCCCATTTTCTCACCTCACTTCTTTTTATTTCACTATATTTATTCTTTTTTATCTTCTTCTAATTGTTCTTTGGTAAATAATAACTTTTCTGTTCTTTCGTATTTCTTAGAAAGAGTTTTATATTTTTGACGCCAATACAAACTAGCAAGTATCATTCCTATAAAGAAACATACAAAAAATAGAATTGTTAACGGTAATTTCACCGTAAAGAAAATAAATGAAACAGGTACAGAATTATAATTCATTATAAAGAATGTTATTATTGATACAAAGGCTATTACTATACCAAATACTTTATAAGGTAATTTATTATCCATTATTTCACCTCTCTAACCATGTTAGCAAATTCTTCTTCATTTATTACTTTTATTCCTAATTGTTCAGCTTTAGCTAGTTTTGAACCAGCTTTTTCTCCAGCTATTACTAAATCAGTTTTTGAAGTCACACTTCCTGTAACTTTTGCTCCATATTTTTCTAAATATTCTTTAGCTTCATTTCTTGTTAATTCAACTAATTTACCAGTCAGAACTACAGTTTTCCCAGCAAAAATATTATCTGTATTAACTTCTTGAATTTCATACTGAGGATTCATTCCAACTTTAATTAAATCATTTATGAATTTTATGTTATTTTCATCAGATAAATAATCTAAAATAGATTCAGCAGTAATTTGACCTACATCATCTAGATTAACAAGTTCATCTAGAGTAGCATTCATTAAATTAGACAGATTCAAATACTTTTCTGCCAATATTTTCCCTGCTTTTTTTCCTACATTAAGAATACCGAGTGCAAAGATAACTTTGTCTAAACTACTTTTTTTAGAATTCTCAATTGCATTTAGAAGATTATCAGCTGATTTTTCACCCATTCTATCTAATGATATTAATTTTTCTCTTTCTAATGAAAATAAATCAATAGTATGAGCAATAATACCTTTTTCGTAAAGTCTAGCTACAACTTTATCTCCTAATCCTTCAATATTTAAAGCGTCTCTTGAAGCAAAGTGTATTATTCTTCTTATATTTTGGTCGGGACAATCTGGATTTTTACATCTCGTAAATGGATCATTTTCTTTTGTGTAAGTTTGTTGTCCGCACGATGGGCATGTATTAGGCATTACATATTTTATTGAACTCTCAGTTCTTAGTTCTCTAACTACACGTACTACTTTTGGAATTATCTCACCTGCTTTTTTTATAACGACCATATCGTCTATGTGAATATCCAGTTCCTCAATAATATCTTTATTGTGTAAAGAAGCTTTAGATACGGTTGATCCAGAAATTACGATAGGGTCAAGAATAGCTACTGGAGTGATAATACCTGTTCTACCAACACTTAGTTCTACATCAAGCAATTTAGTGGCTAATTCCTCTTCAGGAAATTTATATGCGGTAGCCCATCTTGGACTCTTTTGAGTGTAGCCTACTTTTTCTTGTGTTGAGTACGAATTTACTTTTATAACTATTCCATCGATATCATACGGTAGATCTTTCTTGTGCTCTGTCCAATAATTTATATAATCTATAACCTCATCAATATTTTTGCATAATTTGAAGTTAGGATTAACTGACAAATCATACTCTTTAGCTGTATTTAAAGCATTCTCCTGTGATACAATGCTGTCATCTCCAACTATTGAATAAATAAATGCTGATAATCTTCTTTTTGCAGTTATTTTAGAATCGAGTTGTCTTAATGAACCAGCGGCTGCATTCCTTGGATTAGCAAATAATACTTCATTGTTGCTCTCACGTTCAGAATTTAATAGTTCAAATGATTTTCTCGGCAAGTAAACTTCACCTCTTACTTCAAATGTTCTATTATCTTTTAATACTTTTGGAATTGAGAAAATAGTTTTAATATTTTCAGTAACATCTTCACCAACGCTACCATCTCCACGTGTAGCAGCACTTACCAATCTTCCATCTTCATACTTAATTGAAATTGCTAAACCATCAATTTTTAATTCACATATATATTCAACACTATGATCTGGTACTAATTTTGAAATTCTTGCATCAAAATCTCTTAAATCTTCAGTTGAGAACGTATTAGATAAACTTAACATTGGAACTTTATGTGTTATTTTTTCAAATTCATCTAATACCCTATCTCCTACTCGTTGAGTAGGTGAGTTCTCTAATATATACTCAGGATGATTTTCTTCTAGTTTTTCTAATTGTTTATATAATGTATCATATTCTGTATCAGATATCTGTGGATTATCTTCAACATAATAATCATAAGAATATTTATTTAATAAAGAAACTAATTTCGAAATTTTTTCTTGAACTTGTTTCATAAAAAATTAATCCTTTCTAGTTAAGTTGGCATATTCGATTAGTAATGTTTTCATACCAACTTCACTAAATTCAACTTTAACACTATCACTTGTAATATCTAATACTTTACCCTCACCAAATTTCTTATGAATAACAGTATCGCCGATGCCATAATTGGTACTGATAGCATTCTTTGGTTTATCCGAAATTTTGATTTTCGGACTAAGTTTACTAATAAATTTATTAGCATCTTCTACGTTTGTATTACTAGACTCAAATGCAGAAGATCCAAAAGATGATTCAAAGTGCATAAGTTTATTAGGTACTTCATCTAAAAATCTAGAACGTTTATTCATCTTAATAGAACCAAATTGCATACGTCTATTGGCATATGACATAAATAGTTTTTCTTTAGCACGTGTAATTGCAACATATGCTAAACGACGCTCTTCTTCCATCTTATTTTTCTCATCAGCACTACTTTCCGCATCACGAATTGAAGGGAATAAATTTTCTTCTAACCCCATAATAAACACTACTTTATATTCTAATCCTTTTGCGGCATGAACAGTTGATAAAACGACAGAATCTTCTTCATTTTCATCATCAGCATCTGATGTAAGTGACATCTCAGAAATAAAGTCAATAAGACTATCATTCATACTTGAGAATTGTTTAGCAGAAGATACTAACTCAGAAATATTCTCTATCCTACTTTCAGCATAAGCATCATTTGATTCTTTTAGCATACTTTCATATCCAGAATCTTTATAAATACCAATAATTAATTCATCAATTGAATATTTATCAGTTTCCGAATATTTTTCTATAAGATTTGTCAGCAAATGAACATTAGTTGTAATTTTCTTAGATACCCCTACTGCCTCTATATTTTTTAAAGCATCGAATAACGATATACCATATTGTGTTGCATAGTTGTCAATTTTTTCCATTGAACTTGCGCCAATTCCACGTTTAGGAACATTTATAATTCTTCTTAAACTAAATTCATCATCTCTATTAACAATAACGTTAAGATAGGCAAGTAAATCACGCACCTCTTGACGTTGCAAGAATTTAAGTGATCCAATTAATTTATATGGTATTCCAAAAGCTAAACAAGAATTCTCCATCTGGCGAGAAAGATAGTTAGCTCGGTATAAAATAGCAATATCCTTATACGATATACCTTCTTTTTTCAATTCTAGAATTTTTTTAGCGATATCATCTGTTTCATCTTTATCGTTTGAAGCAGAGTATACGGAGATTTTACCTCCACCTTTGTTTTCAGACCATAGAGCCTTTTCTTTTCTATCAGTATTATTTTTAATTACTGCATTCGCAGCATCTAAAATAGTTGAATTAGAACGATAGTTTTGATCTAAGAAAATCAGCTCAACATCTTTATAATCTTTTTCAAAGTTAATAATATTATCACTACATGCTCCACGCCAACTATAGATACTTTGATCATCGTCCCCAACAACACATACGTTTTTATGGACTTCTGACAACATTTTAATCAATCTATATTGAATTACGTTAGTATCTTGATACTCATCAACATGAATATATTCAAATTTATTTTGATAAATAGCTAGTACTTCAGGGAATTTTTTAAATAGTATGATAGTTTTTAACATAAGGTCGTCAAAATCTAGTACACTATTTTTCTTTAGATATCTTTGGTAATGAGCATATATTTCAGCTACATTTTTCATATATCCATAACGTGATTGTTCTCTCATTGCCTTTACAGTAGTCATACTATTTTTTGCATTTGAAATTATTTTTAATACATTAGCTGGTTGATATGAGTCTTCTGAAAGATTAAGATTTTTAACAATTGTTTTAATAATACTTTTCTGTTCACTAGTATCCAAAATTGTAAAGTTTTTATTATATCCTAGCAATTCTATGTGTTGACGTAAAATTCTTACACACATTGAGTGGAAAGTATTTATCCAAATGTATTTAGAAGTTTCCCCTACTAATGCATAAATTCTTTCTTTCATTTCTTTTGCAGCTTTATTAGTAAAAGTTATCGCTAGTATATTACTTTCTAATACATTTTTTTCTACAATTAAATATGCAATTCTATTAGTTAATACACGTGTTTTTCCACTACCAGCACCAGCTATTACCATTACTGCACCGTCAGTTTTTAAAATAGCTTTTAGCTGATTGTCATTCATATTTTGTACAAAATTCACAGTTATTTCTCCTATATTTTCTCTAATTATATTTTATCATACTTTCAAAATAAAAGGGAGTGACTCTAAAAACTAGATTCCAAGGAAATCAATGTTGCCGAGTCAGTCCCTCTATTTTTATTTAGTTTGTATATAGATTATAAGAATATTGCTATAGCAGAGATAAATCCACTAGCTAATATAATAAAAATCATTAACCATAATACAATTTTAAATAATTTTTTATTCATATATATTATTCTACCTCACCTAATGTTTCTATCCCTAAGTCAAGTTCATCGATGTCATCATTTTCATCATTTTCTACAATTGAGTCAGTTTTTTTCCCAGTTTTATTCATCATTTCTTCCCTAACAAGACCATAAATTTCATTGTAAAGTTCTTCATTTTCTTCGAAAACTTTCTTCACGTTTTCACGACCTTGTCCTAAACGCTCTCCATTATAAGAGAACCATGATCCAGATTTATTAATAATATCTAAATCAACTGCAAAATCAAGAGTTTCTCCGATTTTAGAAATTCCTTCACCAAACATAATATCTACTTCTGCAATTTTAAATGGTGGAGCTACTTTATTTTTAACAATTTTAATTTTTGTTCTGTTACCTAAAATTTCACTATCAGCACCCTTAATTGCTTCCCCTTTACGTACATCAATACGAACTGTAGAATAGAATTTCAGTGCACGTCCACCAGTTGTAACTTCTGGACTACCAAACATTACCCCTACTTTTTCACGAAGTTGGTTGATGAATAATGCAATAGTGTTGGCTTTATTGATTTGACCTGTTAATTTACGTAAAGCTTGTGACATAAGACGAGCTTGTAAACCAATATGGTTAGCTCCCATAACTCCATCGATTTCAGCTTTTGGTACTAATGCTGCAACTGAGTCGATAACGATAATATCAATAGCTCCTGATAAAATTAATTTTTCAGCTATATCAAGTGCCTGTTCACCACTATCTGGTTGAGATAAGAAGAATTTACCTGGTGTAAAATCTACACCTAGAGCTTTTGCATATTCAATATCAAGTGCATTTTCAGCATCTATAAACGCTGCAATACCACCTGTTTTTTGTACTTCCGCAATTGCGTGTAAAGCTATTGTAGTCTTACCTGAAGATTCTGGACCGTATACTTCAACAATACGTCCTTTTGGATATCCTCCAATCCCTAATGCTGAATCTATTGCTAATGAACCTGAAGATACGGCTTCTACTTTAATAGGATTTTCTGAAGAGATATCCATGATAGCACCTTTACCGTATTCTTTTTCAATTACTTTTATGGCTTCGTTAATAGCGGCTTGACGGGCTTTTAAATCGTCTTTTTCAATATGAGTGACTTGTTTATCTTTTGATTTTTTTGCCATTGTTTTTCCTTTCTGCTTATTCTCCAATTACTGTAGTTAAAGTTCCAATACCTTCAACAGTGATTTTAATTTCATCACCTGTTTGTAAGAATCTTGGTGGATTTTGTGCTGCACCTACTCCTGCTGGAGTACCAGTAGCAATAATATCACCAGCTTCTAATGGAACAATTTTACTAATTTCTGCCAATACATCATCAACTCTAAATAACATTTCAGATGTCATAGCATTTTGTTTAATTTCTCCATTAATTTTTGTTACGATACTCATTGATTCAGGTGAACTAACTTCATCTTTAGTTACTAAATAAGGACCTACTACTGCTGATTTTTCTAATGATTTACCTAAGAAAAATTGTCCGTGTTTATATTGTAAATCTGTAGCAGTAATATCATTCATGATTGTGTAACCGAAAATATAATCTAAAACTAAAGGTCTTAGAATGTTTTTACCTGGTTTAGCTATTACCACAGCAAGTTCTCCTCCGAAGTCTAAGCTATCTGTAATATTTTTGTGAGATGGAACTACTTCATTATTTCCAGCTAGAGCTGTTGTTGCTTTCGTAAAGATAAGAACATCTTTAGGAGTTTTAGCAAGCTCATCTCCAAGTTCATTAACATGAGCCTCATAATTGTGTCCAACACAAAGAATATTTTTTGGTGTTCTTGTAATTGGTGAACGCCAAATTATTTTATCAAATGGTACTTTATAACTTTCAGCTTTACCACTTTCTTCAACTAATTTTAGTACTTTTCTAATTTTTTCAATGAAAGAAACTCCATATACTTCAATTGCTTCTCTTAAAGTCGCAGGTATTTTATCAGTATTATCAAAATCTTCTAGTACTTTAATTAGATTCCATGCACTTTCTTCACGTTTTACTTTTACTCCATATAATTCATTATCGTTATAACTGAATGATAAAAATTTCATAGTTGCCTCCTCGACTGTTATAATTTCTTTAAGTTATTATACCATACTTTTAGTAATATTACTATAGAATAATTCAAAAAAATTAAGTTATCCGTATATTTATTTATATAAAATAAGGATAACTTAATAATTTATAAATTATTTTTCAAATTGTTTATTACATCTTTTGGAATACCTAATTTTAATAGTCTTTCTTCAGATGCTTCTTTAATTTCTTCGATTGAAGAAAATGTTTTTAGTAAGAGATTCTTTCTCACTTTTCCAATACCTTGAATATTGTCTAAACTAGAATTGTACATATTTTTAGTTTTAATTGCTCTATGATAAGTAATAGCAAATCTATGTACTTCATCTTGTATTTGTTTTAAGAATAAATATTCTGATGATGTTTTAGGAAACTCAATTATTTCATAATCATCTGTAATTATATATTCAGTAATATGCTTATCATTTTTTGCTAAACCAATAATTTTAACTTGAGTCAAACCAAGCTTCTCATGAACAATTTCTATCGCAGCATTAAGATGATTTTTTCCTCCATCGACAATTAATAATTCTGTATTAGTTTTCTTATCTTTATAGTTTCTATACAAAACTTCTTTCATCGTCTGAACATCATTTATTCCCATAGATTCATCAATTTTAAATTTTCTATAGTTATATGTATTTTTTTTTCCATTTGTAAAATTTACTTTTACCGATACGGCATCTACACCCATAATATTAGAGTTATCAAATGCATCAATACTATCTATTGATTTAACACCTAGTTTCTCTGCTATATTATTTAAAGTTACTTGCAATTTACGTTCTTTTAGCTCTTCAATGGCTAAATTATTGTTTAAATAATGAGAAGCATTTTCTTTTACAGTGTCCAGTATTTTCCTATGATTTCCTCTTTTAGGAATTATAACCTTACAATCAACTACATTTGATAATAAATTGTCATCAACTTCATCAATATAGATTTCTTTAGGTAATTTATTCATAGCATAGTATTGAATTAAATAAGAATATAAAATTTGATCTGGACTGTCGTATAGATTAAAATATTCAACTTTACGTTCAATAATATTACCTAATCTAGATAAAAATATTTGAATACAGATATAATCATTATTAAAACTATATCCTATGTAATCACGATCAATATTATTGCTATCTGCAACAACTTGATTCTGCACTGAAACCTCAATCGATTTTATATAACTATGAATCTGACCTGCGGCTTCGAACTCAAGATTTTTAACATGATCTTGCATTTTATTATTTAAGTCTTCTAAAATTTCTTTAGTATTACCAGTTAGAAATGATTTTATTTTATTAATCTGAGTTTTATATTCATCAGGTGTAATTTTTTTAGCACATGGACCTATACATTCACCTATTTGATAATACATACATGGACGTTTTTCTACAGGATTACACTTTCTAAGTGGATAAATTTTATCAAGAATCTTTTTTACTTCCATAGCAGATTTGATATCAACATATGGACCAAAATAAATATTTTTATTACTCTTTTTATATTTTCTAGTCATTAATAACCTTGGATGTTCTTCCTTAGTAATCATCAAATAAGGGTAACTCTTATCATCTTTTAATCGAATATTAAAGTACGGTCTATATTTTTTTATTAAGTTGTTCTCAAGTAATAATGCTTCCTTCTCTGAGTTTACTATAATGTATTCAAAATCTTCGATTTTTGAAACTAAAGTTTGTGTTTTTTTATTGTGAGTTCCTGTAAAATAACTTTTTACTCTATTCTTTAAATTTTTAGCTTTACCTACATAAATTATTTCTCCAATATTATCTTTATATAGATAACAACCAGGATTATCTGGAAGTAATTCTAATTTTTTTTGTAATGTTAAATTCATTATTATCACCATTTAATTGTATGTTAACTTTTTAAAAAAGGGAGTGACTCAAAAATCGTGATTTCATAGAAATCGATTTTGTCGAGTCACCCCCGCACAGTTTATTAGATATCTAAAAAGCTTACCCAAAGCAAATTTAGATATCAATAAACCACTGCGTCTATGAGTTCTCATGTAAACTATTTTTAAAATCTAGAACTTTTGGGTTAACCCCTTTCATCATCATAATCTAGCTATTATCTCTTCTGTCATTATTATTAACATTAGTTGAAGAGTTTGTATTTCTTGAAGATGAATTATTAGAGTTATTATCATTATTTGTTCTAGGATCAGTATCAGAATCGTCTCTTGAAGTTTTCTTCTCTTTTCCTTTAGAAATTATAATTTCAAGTGATTCCTCACTAGGAATTATACTAGATCCACTTCTTATACTTTGAGAAATTACTGTACCAGCTTCTTTGTCTGAGTATTCTTCTTTATATGAAACATTTTTGAATCCATAAGAAGCAATTATACTTTCAGCTCTACTACTTTCTTCACCGACTAAATTAGGCATAGAAACTTTTTTCTTACCACTTGAAACTTGGATAATTAGTTCTTTTTCCTTTGGAACAATTTCTGTACCCGCTGGGATATTTTGAGAAACTACTTTACCTGTATCATATCTGTCGCTTTCAACTTTCTCAACAGTAATATTTTTAAATCCTAGTTTTGATGCGTTTCTTCTAACATTTTCTTCGTCTATACCAACAAAGTTAGGCATGTCGACAGTTTTCTTACCAGAAGATACTCGTAAGTCCACTTTGGAACCTTTTCTTACTTTTTTGCCAGCCTTAGGATCACTATCAATTACTGTTTTTTCTTTAACATCATCACTTGCTACTTCAGTAATATCTCCAACTTCTAAGCCAGCCTTAACAATAGTAACTTTTGCTTCTTCTAAAGTCTTATTACGGACATCAGGGGCAGAGACACTATTAGCACCTATTAAATAGTTATATGTGAAAAATGCTCCAACAATAATTACTACCATTGCTAGTATTGCGAAGAATATGTGTTTAGCCTTAGAAGTTTGCTCCTTATCATTTTTCTTACTTACACTATTATAACTATTTTTGTACTGTTTATTCTGATATTCCATATTGTTATTGTTATTTTGACGTTGATCCTCTTCATAATCATAATAATCATCTTCTTCATTATAGTTATTATAATCTGAATAACCATGAGGAACATCAATAGGATTTCTATCAATGTATTGAGTTTGATTATAGTTGTTATTTTGAACTGGTTCTGTTGGTATTTTGAATCCTGTATATTTATTTTCGTGTAATCGTTCTGGATTTAATACAGTACTTAAATCTTCAAATAACTCCTTCGAACTTATGTATCGTTCGTTAGGGTTTTTCATTGTGGCTTGAAGTACGATATTTTTTACACTTTGAGGTACATTATCTCTATACTTATCGATATCAGGAAGTTCTTCTTGCAAATGTTTTAAAGCGATAGCAACCGCTGATTCACCTTTGAAAGGTATTTGACCTGTTATCATTTCAAAAATAAGAATACCAAGAGAATATATATCACTTTGAGCTGTAGCAACATTCCCACGAGCTTGTTCTGGAGATAAATAATATACAGTCCCTAACATTTGATTTGTTTGAGTTAATGTAGTATCTCCGTACGCTCTAGCGATACCAAAATCAGTAATCTTACATGTTAAATTCTCATTCATTAATATATTTTGAGGTTTAATGTCTCTATGAATAATACCATTCTGATGGGCATGACTAAGTCCCGCTGCAATTTGTTTAGCTATATGAACAATTGTTTCGATTGGCATACGTGGATTTTTTATCATGTAGTCTTTTAAAGTCATTCCTTCTACATACTCAAGTATCAGATAGTAAAATTCTCCTTCGTTCTCTACGTCATAAATAGATACTATATTAGGATGAGAAAGACTTGTTACTGCTTTCGCCTCTCTATTGAATCTTTTTACTGCATCTTCATCATTAGCATCAATTTTAAATGTTTTAATAGCTACTTGTCTATCTAAAATCGTATCATAACCTAACCAAACAGTGGCCATTCCACCTGTACCTAGATGATCTAAAATTTTATATCTATTACATATAATTTTATTTATCATGGTTTACACCCCCTAGATTTTTTATTATAGCTACAGATATATTATCTACTCCTCCGCGATTAACACACAATTCTATAAGTTTTTCTACAGATATTGATAATTCATTGTTTCTAACTATATCTTGAATTTCTTCATTTTCCATCATGTTCGTTAGACCGTCAGAACATAGTAAAAAATAATCATATTTGCTTAAATCATCAATGAAAGTATGTAAATTAATATTATCTCTTGTAGCTAATGCTTGAGTTAGTACATGGCGTTCTGGATGAGTTTTTGCTTCTTCTTGTGTTATAGCCCCAGCACTTATTAAGGCTCCAACAAATGAATCTTCCACAGTAACTACACTCATCTCATTATCTTTAGTCAAACCATAAGCGCTACTATCACCAATATTATAAACAACAACTTGATTGTCAAATGTAGCTAATGTGACAATAGTAGTTCCCATTTTTTTATTCTTTTCTTGTGACTTGTTAAATAATTCTAAATTCAATTTTTCTATTTTATCACAAAGCCAATTTTTCATATTATTAAAATTAGCAAATGTTAAATTCTGCCACTCTTTTTCTAGAGTCGCCACAATATAATTACTCGAATATGCTGCATTACTATGGCTACCAACACCATCACAAACAACTGCAAGAACTTCACCTTGTTTATTTTTCATAACAGCAATTGCATCCTCATTTTTTTCTTTTCTTCCTTTATTACTATTATACGAATATACTAGTGGCATCTGGAATTCCTCCTTTTACCTCATCCTTACGTTCTTTAGCACGAAGTTGTCCACACGCAGCATCAATATCATCACCTTGAGTTCTTCTAATTGTAACATTAACCTTATTTTTCTTAAGTATTTTTTCAAATGCAAAAATATCGCTCTTACTAGTTCTAACGTAGTTACGTTCTGGTACATAGTTAATTGGGATTAAGTTAACATGACAGTTTAGACCTTTAATAATCTCCGATAATTTCTCTGCATGTTCTTTTTGATCGTTTACTTTACCCATTAGACCATATTCAAAAGTAATACGACGATTAGTAGTTTCTTGATAATATTTTAATGCTTCCATAAGTTTGTCAATATTATAAGCTCTGTTTACTGGCATGATTTTACTTCTTAATTCATTAGTAGGTGCGTGTAAAGAAACCGCGAAGTTAATTTGAACTTTTTCATTCGCAAAATCATAAATTTTCGGCACAATCCCAGAAGTTGAAACAGTAATGTGTCTAGCTCCAATGTTGAAACTTTCATCACTATTTACTATTCTAATAAAATCCATCATCTCATCGTAGTTTTCAAATGGTTCACCAATTCCCATGATTACGATACTAGAGATACGTTCACCTTTTTTATCCAGTTCCTGTTGAACTTTTAACACTTGAGAAACTATCTCACCCGCTTCTAAATTACGTTTTAAACCACCAAGTGTTGAAGCACAGAAAGTACAGCCGATACGACATCCAACTTGTGTTGTTACACAAAGAGAATTACCGTATTTATTTTTCATGAGTACACTCTCAATTGTATATTTGTCTTGTAGCTCAAATAAGAACTTCATAGTACCATCAGCTGATTCTTGTTTAATTATTGTTTTTAAAGTTGTAATTTCGAACTCTTCAGCGAGTTTTTCTTGTAAAGATTTAGGTACATTTTTCATTTCTGAAAAATCTGTAACTCTCTTTTTATATAACCAATCATAAATTTGCTTAGCTCTAAATTTTTTCTCACCAATACTTACAATATATTCTTCTAATTGATCTAGTCTTAAAGAATATATTGACATTTTATCAAAATCTTTTAACCATCTTGACTTTTTATAACCTTTAAAATCTGAAATTAACATTTTGCCTCCATTTTTTTAAGTTTTGCTATAAAGAATCCATCGCAACTATACTCATCGGGTAGTATTTCTAATACACCATTGTCTCTTGTTTTTACTATACTATTATTTAGAGTTATTTTCTCTAAAATAAAATCTCTGTTCTCTTTTAAAAACTTCTCAATATTTTGTATGTTTTCTCTCTTATCAATTGTACAAGTAGAATACAAAAGTGTTCCGCCTTGCTTTACATAATGTTTACTATTTTCTAAAATCTCATACTGAAGTTTTGCGATATCTTCAACATATGCATTTGTGATTTTATATTTAATTTCGGGTTTATTTTTAATAACCCCAATTCCTGAACAAGGGACATCACATACTACTATATCAAATTTATCAGTGAATGAATCGTTCGTTAATGTTGCATCTTGTTCTTTTACTTGAATATTAGTTATTCCAAGTTTTTCTTTATTATCTTCTATTAATTTTAGCTTATGTATATATTTATCACATGAAATTAAACTAGAATTAAAATACTTACTCGCTATATGAAGACTTTTACCTCCTGGAGCAGCACAAGTATCTAGTATTTTGTATTTATTATCTAATGGTAAACCAATTGATGTAGCTACTAACGCACTTGCCTCATCTTGTATAATATAATATCCTTTTGTGAATAAACTACTATCTAGGTTTAATTTATTTAAAACTAGGCTATCTTCACAGATTTCACTCTCGCTAACAGCATCACCTAATTTTTCTATTAGCTCTTTCTTAGTGATTTTTAAAGGATTATATCTAATACTATTTTTACTCTTCTCATTAAAAGATACAACAATTTTTTGAGCTTTTTCTACTCCGTATTGTTCTTTAAGTATATTGTATAATTCGTTAGGGCAACTATTTTCTATACAAAATTGTTCTGTATTATTTCTATATTTTAGATCTAGATTACTAGCATGTCGTTCAATATTTCTAAGAATACCATTTACGAATTTTCCTGTGATATTACCTGCAACTTTCTTACTTAGTTTAACAGCTTCATCAATAACTGCGAAATTCGGAGTTTTATCCATATACAGTAATTGATAAATACTCATTGATAAAATCACTTTAACCTTTGGTTTAACTCTACCTTTTGAATAGCTTTTAAGAATATGTTCAAGATATATTTTATTTTTTATAGTGCCGTACACTACTTCGCTAATAAATCTTTTATCTTGCTCTTGAATCTTATACTGATTAAAGTACTTATTTAACGTAATATTACTATAACCATCTTCTTGAATGATTGTATAAAGTACTTCATAAGCAATCTGCCTAGCATTTATGCTATTCATTGTTTTCACCTAAAATTGTACCTACATAATCTTTCTTATTAGATAAGAAATTTACCACTGGCATGCGCTTTTTACCAGATACTTGAAGTTCATGTACTTTTAGTATTGTTTCATTCCCACATAAAACATAGATGTTTTTCTTATCTTGCTTAACAATTGTTCCTACTTTACTATAACTAGATTGTTCTTCTAATTCAACAACTTCACTAGACCAGATCTTTAACACATTACCATCTAAGTATGTAAACGCCCCTGGTGTAGGATCTAATGCACGAACTTTATTAAATACCTCTCTTGCCGATGTATTCCAATCAATTTTTTCATCTTCTCTTAAAATATTTCTTGCAAAAGTAGCTTGCTCGTCATCTTGTTTTTCAGGTGCTATGTCACCACTAAAAATCTTTGGTAAAGTTTCGTTTAGTAAATCACGTCCAGCTACTGAAAGTTTATCATGTAGTGACTCATAGTTATCGCTATCTAAAATATCAACTTCAACTTTTGAAATCATGTCTCCTGCATCTAGTTTTTTAACCATATACATAATAGTGATACCTGTTTTCTTATGATCTTCTAATATCGAATATTGAATAGGTGCTCCACCTCGTAATTTAGGTAATAAAGACCCGTGAACATTTATACATTTATGTTTTGGAATTTCTAATATTTTTTCAGGTACAAGCTGCCCATATGCAGCAGTAATAATTATATCAGGATTCAGCTCTTTTAATGTATTATATGTCTCTTCATCTGTAGATATTTTTTCAGGTTGTAATACCTTAATATTATTATCTAATGCCACGACTTTTACTGGCGGTGGTGTTAATACTTTTTTCTACCAACTTTTTTGTCTGGTTGGGTAATTACTAAATCTACCCCATAATTTTCAATTAACATTTCTAAAACAGGAACCGCAAACTTTGGAGTTCCCATAAATACTATCTTTTTCTTGTTCATTTATTTCTCCTAATAAAGAATTTAATCTTACTAATTATACCATATTTTTTTATATTCTTCTATTATTAGCCGGTTTTTAGTATCCTAGTTAATAATTATTATTATTATTATTAGATTCAAAGTTCAATAAAAACCTTTTGTTTTCTAATCCAGCAGCATAACCAGTTAAACTTCCATTTGTACCTATAACCCTGTGACAAGGAATAAATATTAACAATGGATTATGTCCTACTGCTCCTCCAACTGCTTGAGATGACATAGTATCTATAGCCTGAAGTTCTGCAATTTTCTTAGAAATATATTTATAAGTAACTACTTCACCATACGGAATATCTTTTAGTAACGACCAAATTTGTTTCCTAAAAGCTGTTCCTATCATTTTTATAGGTATATTTTCCAAACCAGGTTTCTCATTATTAAAATAACTCTCTAACCATAATCTCGCTTCATTAAATATTTCTAAACCATTATTAAATTCGTACATATCTAAATCATCAGGAAAATACCTTTGCTCCTCTAAACAACATCCACATAGATGGATACCATCAGAAATTAAATATAGAAGACCTATCTTACTTTTATACGTGCAATAATACATTCAAAACTCCTTTAATTATTTATATTATAATTATTATAACAAAAAAGAGAGTATGATTAAAAAATCATCTCTCGATTTATTATTATTTATCTTCTTCCTTATAAATTTTAAATAATAAGAATACAACTCCTACACAAATAAAGCAATCAGCCAAGTTGAATATAGGAAAATCATAGCCAAAAATTCTAAAATCTAGGAAATCAACAACTTCATGTCTAGTTAATCTATCAATAAAATTACCAATTGCTCCTCCATAAATTAGAGAAAAAATAGCTTTATCAAAACTCGATAATATATTTCTTTGTTTAACTAAATAATATGTTAAAATAGCAATAAAAATTATCGTAACAACTATAAAAAATATACGGCTATCTTGTAAAATTCCCCATGCGGCTCCTCTATTTCTATGAGATGAAATACTAAAGAAATTAACTATAACTTCCTTACTTTCACCTAATGTAAAATGATTAACTATAAAATTTTTACTAAGTTGATCTAGCAATATTAGAAAACACGCCAGTATAAATATAATTAGCATAGTCCTTCTCCTCTTATTTTAATACTAATAATTTTTCTAATTCGGGGTCAATAAAACGCTCCCCTCTTGCAGGGAGTTTATAACGACCTAAATGAATTAATTGATGATGTATTTTCCCCCAACTTTCCATAGGAAATACACTCATCAGATTTTTTTCGACTTGAAGCGGACTATCATTTATATCCGCAAGACCAAACATTTTTGCAACTCTTTCTACATGAGTATCAACTGCTATAGCAGGTATATTAAAACCAACAGAAAGAACAACATTCGCTGTCTTTCTACCTACACCGGGTAAAGTTTCTAATTCCTCTCTAGTTTGTGGAATTTTATAGTCATAAACGTCTCTAAGCATATTAGCCATTCCAACAATATTTTTTGACTTAGCTTTATAAAGACCTAATGTACGAATATATTTTTCAATGTCTTCTACTTTAGCATCAGCATAGTCATCAATAGTTTTATAATTTTCAAATAATCCTACTGTAGCTCTATTAACATACTCATCTTTACATTGGGCAGACAACAGAACAGCAATAATTAATTCTAAATGGTTAGAAAAATCTAATTCACATTCAACATTAGGAAATACTTTATCCAAATAATCCATTACTTTTTTTGCTTTAATCTTTTTTTGTCTATTTGTTAAACCAGTCATAACCTAAATTACTTCCACTTTCTTTTTTTATTTCTTTACTAACTTTATTGTTTAAAATACCATTAACATAACTAATATTTTTCGAGATAGTTAATGCCTCATCGATTTCTGTTTTTGTATATTTTCTTTCGAACCATGAAGACACTATATCCATCTCTTTTGAAGTTAATATTTTTCCTGTTACTTTCTCAACTAATCTTAAAAGTTCACGTAATGTATAATAATCATCTTTATTATTAAATACTATAAAGTCTATTCTACTATCTGGTAAAAGTGCTATTAATTCTTTCTTAATTAAAATATCTAAGAGAGAAAAAATCTGATCTTCAGAATAACTTAATTTTTCCTTGAAAACTTCTATTGAAAAAGGTATCTTCCCTTGATTTGTCAAATAACTTATCTGAAGAAGAAACATTGCTTCCTCTCCAGATAAGTTATGAGAAGTATAATTCATTAAAAAATCAGCATCAACTAAAAGACCTTTTATATTGATATTGATCATATTAAACTCCTATGGTGTTAGTCTGTTTAATAAACGTGGGAATGGAACAGTTTCACGAACGTGGCCGTTACCAGTAATCCAAGCAACTGTTCTTTCCAACCCTAAACCAAATCCTGCATGTTCAACAGAACCATATTTACGTAAATCTAAATACCAACCATAAGCATCAAGATTTAAATCATGTTTCTTAATATTTTCTAATAGTTTATCATAATCGTCAATACGTTGAGAACCACCAATAATTTCTCCATATCCTTCTGGAGCTATTAAATCCGCACATAATACTACACCAGGTTCATTTGGATCTTCAATCATGTAGAATGGTTTAATATCTAATGGCCAGTGAGTAATAAACACTGGTTTATTATAGCTATTAGCTATAAACGTTTCATGTGGTGACCCAAAATCGTCCCCGTATTCAATGTCGTCAAATCCATTTTCTTTTAATAACTTGATTGCATCTTTATATTTAATACGAGGGAATTCTCCTCTAGCATTTTCTAATGCTTCAATGTCACGACCTAGTACTTTAAGCTGTTCTTGACATTTTTCTAATACATCAGTTAATAAATGATTAACAAAAGCTTCTTGTAAAGCTAAACTTTCATCATGATTACAGAATGCCATTTCAGCTTCAATCATCCAGAACTCGATTAAGTGACGACGAGTTTTAGATTTTTCAGCTCTAAATGTAGGTCCAAATGAGAATACTTTACCAAACGCCATTGCTGTAGCTTCTAAGTATAATTGACCTGACTGAGAAAGGTAAGCTTCTTCGTCAAAGTATTTAGTGTTGAATAATTCTGTTGTTCCTTCAGGAGCTGAAGATGTTAAAATTGGTGGATCAGTTTTTAAGAAACCTTCTTTTTCAAAGAAATCATAAGTAGATTTAATGATTTGATTTCTAATTGTTAAAATAGCATGTTGTTTTTTAGAACGAATCCAAATGTGACGATTATCAGCTAAAAATTCTACTCCATGCTCTTTTGGAGTAATAGGATAATCAACTGCTTCAGAAATTACTTCGAAATCTTCTATCTCTAACTCAATTCCAGAAAGTTCTCTTTCATTTTCTTTAATTAACCCAGTTACTTTTAATGAAGTTTCTTGTGGTAAGTGACGTAATTGTTGATATCTTTCTTCACCTAAAGATTCTTTTAAAGCGATAGCTTGAATAAATCCAGCTCCATATCTTAATTGGAAAAATGCAATTTTACCACTGCTTCTCTTGTTGGCAATCCATGCACCAAGAGTTACTTTTTGACCTAGTTGTTCTTTTAAATTATTAATGTTCAACTTACAGTCCCTCCTATTTTTAATTAATGTTTTGTTCAATTTAAAATTGTCATATATTATATATAAAAACTATTTATATTATAACATAAATTTACTATTTTTTTAATTACGTGTTTTTATTTTTTCTCATCTAATGTTCTAAGTCGCGAAATACTATAATACTTTCAAATATATCTTTAAGATAGTATCGATACTCCAGAATATCCTTCGTCGCGTAACATCTGTAAGATATTTTATTATTTTTTATAACATCATTATATAATTCATTAAAATTATCTTTTATTGAGAAATTATAATATTTTATATAACTTCTTTTTTCTCTTTTGTTAAAATATAAATCCTTATATTTATTACTTTCAAATACATATAGTATTGAGCTTGTAGCTTTTGAATTCAATAATTCCTCATCACCATTACTATAAATATAATGTGCTTTAGCTTTTAGATTTAAATATTTATGGTTTCTAGAATGAATTATATTAATTAATCCCTTTACTTTCTTATCGTCAACAACTGTTAATTTTAAACTATTTTCTTGATTAAGAACAACGAACTTATATGTGTTTTTAGAGTTTGTAAGTACATCTTTCAATTTTCTCATAAATTTGTATGAAGCTGGTAGTATATCTTTATAAGATTTTATATCATTTAATATAGCCTCCACATCTTGAAGAATAAAACTCAAACTATCATTATATAAGAATAAACTTTCTGATAAATACATTTCATGTAAAAATTTTACAAGTCCATCTATATTATTTCTTAACATTTTAATGTTTTTGTCTTTTGGATTTTTCGACACAGCAACATTTAACTCAATGATAACATTTTTATAGAAGTAATCTTTTGTATTTTTTGAATCAAGTTCACGTCCTAAAATCTTTTTGTTTTCAAAAATAAAAGTATGATTTTTCAAGTTATTATTATCCAATAAATACTCGATTGAATTATAATTTGTAACAATATTTTTATAACTATCGGCAACCCTATTCTTTTCATCAAAATAATAAGATTTAGAGCTTATTAAAATACCATTTCTTATATTATCAATATACAATTTCTCAAGATAAAGTAAATTCAACTCACAAAAGTCCCCAGAATTTGTTTCTAATATCCATACATATAATTTTATTAAAAGTTTATCTAAATTTAAATCTTCTTTTTTAGGGAATAGTTTAAATACATTCAATGGAACATAATTACTCTTTTCTTTTAAAATAACATAATTCCTAATTTTAAAGTTGTCTATATATTTCTTTTCACTGATAGATGAAAACATTATAAACTTATCTTTAAAATTGTTATCATTAACATTATATGATACTTTTTTAAAATCTACACCATCAAAATTAATGAAGTCTTCTTTTTTTATTTTCTTTCCTCTAATTATTCTTTTGCAATATCTAGAAAATTTAAGAGTATTGTAATCTATTTTTTCTAAAAGTACTTCTATCTTTTTAAAATTGTTTGAATTTATATTTGCTATTCTCTTAGAAATTTCTTTTAGTAATTCTACAGTTACCTGTACATCAATCGCGGCATTGTGATATCCATCACCAGAGTATAGAGCAAGAGAATTAGATAAATCAGATAATCTATAACTTTCCTGAGTTGGCATAAATAATCTAGCTAGTTCAACTGTATCTAAAGACATTTTAGCATGATATCTTATTCCTACATCATGAAACCTTTTCTTTAAAATTACATAATCAGATGGTAAGCCGTGACAAACAAGTATATCTTCTTTTATGAAGTCATATAATTCTTTCGCAACATCTTCAAAATATAATTTTTCGCTTAACATATCGTTATTAATACCAGTTAACTCAGTAACAAAAGGTGAGACTTGTTTTTTAGGTTTAATATAATAATTAATAGACTCTATCTCTTTAAAGTTTTGATCTAGTTTTGTTGCAGAAAATTGAATTATTTCTTTTTCCTCAGTTAATTCAATATCCACTACACAAAATAATTTATTCATATATTCTCTCACCTCTCTTTCATTATATCTATCTATTATCTCTTATTTTCATTAAAAAATCTAGTATGTCTTTTTTTGTATTATCTATTTTATATAATATAATATCTTCTTCTAGTTTCTTAATGATTTCCTTTATCCACGGTCCTGCAGGCTTATCTATTATACTTATGATTTCCATTGAAGTTATAGCTATATCATTAAAAGATTTAATTGGTAATTTAATTTTTTCTATATCTTCCTTATCACAATAATTAGAATAACTAGCAATAAAAGTAACATCATTAACATCATAGTTATATAAAATTATTTCTAAAGGAACATTACTACTAAAGTCCTCGTTAATTTTTTCATATATTTTAATCTGTTTAATTTCTTTATTAGATAGTTTTAGTTCTTTTAACTTTTCAAAAGAAATATCATTGATTTTAGATAGGATGTATAAACTTTGACAAAATGTATAATTTGAAAAGTCAATTATTCTAGAAATTTCATCTAGAAAAGGAATATAATTATTCAATTTACTATCTAATAATAATTCTAAACTTCGTTTATTTCCTCTTCCTGTTAATAATTTTCTAAATTCATTTACTATACGCTCAATTGAAACAAATTTTATAAGCTCAGCATTATTTTTTATAGCCTTTAAGGTATTTTCTTCAATTTCAAATCCAAGTTTTGAGGAGAAACGGAATGCTCTTAACATTCTTAGGGCATCTTCAAAAAACCTTTCATTAGGATTATTAACAGTTTTTATTACTTTATTTCTTAAATCTCTCTCTCCACAGTGATAATCATACAATTTCCCGTTACTATCTAGAGCCATGGCATTAATAGTAAAATCTCGTCTATCTAAATCTTCCTTTAAATCACTAACAAACTCTACCTTTTCTGGAGTACGATGATCAATATATTCATCCTCAGTTCTAAAAGTTGTTACTTCAAAACTATCACCATTTACTAATATTGTAACCGTTCCGTGTTGTATTCCTGTATCTATACTTTTTCTAAAGATTTGTTTAACTTCATCAGGTAAAGCATTAGTAGTAATGTCTATATCAGAAAATTCATCATTAAGTAAGTAATCTCTAACGCAACCACCCACAAAATATGCTTCATAACCTGCTTCATTGAATTTTTCCAGTACATTTATGGCACTGTTAAATTTCTCATTAAAGTTATTTATATCCATATTATCCTTTCAAAATAGTAAAGGACTGGAGAAACCCCAGCCCTTTTAATCTCTTATATTATTTAGATAAGTTATAAGTATCTCTAGCAATCATAACTTCTTCATCTGTTGGAATAACAAATGCTTTAACTTTAGAGTCTGCTGTAGAAATTTCTGCAACTTTTCCGCGTACATTGTTTCTTTCTTTGTCAACTTGTACACCTAGGAAAGTTAAACCTTCTAATACTTCTTCACGTACCCATGTAGCATTTTCACCAACACCAGCAGTAAATACGATAGCATCTACACCGTTCATAGCTGCAGCATAAGCTCCAACATATTCTTTAATTCTGTTGATGTAAACATCGATTGCTTCAGCAGCATGTGGATTAGTATCTCTTACAGACTCAACGTCACGTAAGTCAGAAGATAATCCTGAAACTCCTTTTAATCCTGATTCAAAGTTGAAAATACGCACGATTTCTTCAAGAGATAATCCAGTTTTTTGAGCGATATAAGGGATAGTAGCTGGATCAATATCACCAGTTCTAGTACCCATTACTAATCCTGATAATGGAGTGAATCCCATAGAAGTGTCGAATGATTTACCATTTTTAATAGCACAAATTGAAGCTCCGTTCCCAATGTGACAAGAAATAGTTTTAAGTTCTTTTGGATCTTTTCCTAAAATTTCAGCAACTTTTTCCCCAATGAATCTGTGGCTAGTTCCGTGAGCACCATATTTACGAACTCCGTATTTTTCATAAAATTCTCTTGGCACAGCATACATGTAAGTTGATTTTGGCATACTTTGGTGGAATGCTGTATCAAATGTTAATACGTTTGGAACACCTGGTAATTCTTTTTGGAATGAACGAACACCTTTAATATTAGCTGGGTTGTGTAAAGGCGCTAAGTCTTCGATTGAATCTACTTTAGCTAACTCTTCATCATTAACTAATACAGAAGCATCATAGAATTCTCCACCATGAACAACACGGTGTCCAACTCCTTCGATTTCTTTAACATCTTTTACAATTCCTAATTTAGTTAATTTTTCAAGTAACATTTCGATTGCCACATCGTGATTTGGAATATCTAATGTTTCTTTATTTTTTTCACCGTTGAATTCGATAGTGAATACACTATTTTCAATACCGATTCTTTCAACTAGTCCTTTTGTAATAACTTTTTCTTCAGGCATTTCAAATAATTGAAATTTTAAAGATGAACTTCCTGAGTTAATAGCTAAAATCTTTGTCATAAGTATATATCTCCTCTTACTCTATTTACATTATATAGTCTATTATCTCATTAATTATAATTAATTACAAGAGTTATTTATAACTTTATAATAAAAAATTTACAAAAAAACTGATAACTAGAATACGCTATCTATATTTTAGTTATCAGTTTTATAAGTTTTTATGTTTTTTTAGCGAATATAAAAATATTTTGATTACAGCATTTAAGAAGTGAATGTACTACTTACTACTACCCATCCGCTATTTTCACTATGTTCAAGTTCACCTCTTGCGTTTACTCTATATTTCCCTACTATACTTCCGTTTTTTTTCAGATTAACATAGGCTAAATGATCGCTACCTAACCAAACATCATATGAAAAATCAGAAGTTGAAGAATTACGAGAAAATTCTTTAATATAAATAGCCCTTGCCCAATCACCGACTTGAGTATCTGTAAGTTCTTTAGTATTCACCGAACTATCTTCTCTAAGTACTATACTACTTGAAGAAGACTTACTATCTTTGCTACTATTATCTTTTGATTTTTCACTTAACCCTTTTACTGTATATGAACGTTTGAATTCACCTTTAAGTTCTAGTTTTTTTGCATCAGCAGAAGATTTACTTAGACTTATTGTTACTTCAACTTTTTCTCCATTTTTTAAGTTATTTGATTTACTATAAGTTATAGTAGGTTCTTGTAGAAATTGTGTTACACTTCCGTCTGCATTTTCTACTGTTGGAATTTTCTTAATATCTGCTGCTGCAGTTCCATCTCCATCAGTTCCGTATGGCTTAAATTCTATTTCATACTGATTAAGATCAACTACCGCCTTCTTATTAACAATATATTTGTTATATGCAAAATATCCAGATATTGCTATAAGTCCAATAATCAAAAAACTAACCAATAGTATTATACCTGTTCTTTTCTTAGGTTCTGCGTATTCTTCATATACTGGATTAAAATTATTATCATTTTGTTCATAATACTCCTGGTTATTAGTTTGGAATTGATTATTATCATTATATGTATTATAATTCATATTTTGATCTTGATAATTTATATCGTAACTATTTAAGCCTTCATTATATTGATCGTTATACTCAGTATTTTGATTTTGTAAGTTACCATTATAATTAACATCTTGACTATATTGACCATTATACATTTCTTGATTTTGATAATTATCGTTATAGATTTGACTTTGGTCATAATTATTCTCATTATAATTCAAGAATTCCTGGTTTTGGTAATTATCATAATAATTTGTATTCTGATCCTGATAACCATTGTTAGATTCGTTGTTATTATATCTTTGATTATTATTACTCATAACTAAACTCCTATACTTCGTTACACTATTTCTATCTAAAATTTATTTTTTATACTTCACTTATAATATTAACATAACTCTAACAATTTTTCTATAACAACCATATTTTGACATAAAATAAAAAGACTATAAGACTAACTTTCATCAAAATTATAATTCTAATTTAAGTATATTTTATAATCCTTTTATTTATTATTCGCTAATTAAGTTTTCTAACTGTCTCGTTGCAGATTCAATTTCATATCCATGTTTTCTAATTTTCTCATGCCTGGATTTTATTATACAACCTTAAGAACTCTGAAAATCTATTCATAGATTTTCAGAGTTCAAAATATAATTTATTATCCTATTGATCCTTCCATCTCAAATGAAATTAATCTGTTTAATTCTACAGCGTATTCCATTGGAAGTTCTTTCGTAAATGGTTCGATGAATCCCATAACTATCATTTCTGTAGCTTGTCCTTCATCAAGACCTCTACTCATTAAGTAAAATAGTTGTTCTTCTGATACTTTAGATACTTTTGCTTCGTGTTCTAATGATACGTTAGAGTTTTTAACTATGTTGTAAGGAATAGTATCTGAAGTTGAGTATTCATCTAAGATTAATGTATCACATTCAATGTTTGATCGAGATCCTTCTGAGTTTTTACCGAAGTGAATCCATCCACGGTAGTTAACTTTTCCACCACGACGAGACATTGATTTAGAAACAACAGTAGATGATGTTCTAGGCGCTAGGTGAATCATCTTAGAACCCGCATCAAGTACTTGTCCTTCACTAGCCATTGCAATAGATAGTGTACTTCCACTTGCTCCTTCACCAACTAAGATACAAGCTGGATATTTCATTGTTAATTTAGAACCTAAGTTTCCATCTACCCATTCCATTGTCCCGTTTTTCTCAACAATCGCACGCTTAGTAACTAAGTTATAAACGTTTGTTGACCAGTTTTGAATAGTCGTATATCTAAAACGAGCATTTTCTTTAATAAAGATTTCTACTACAGCAGCATGTAGTGAACTAGCTGAGTAAGTTGGAGCAGTACATCCTTCTACATAGTGAAGAGAAGAGTTTTTTTCAATAATAATTAAAGTACGCTCAAACTGCCCCATTTTCTCACTATTAATTCTAAAGTACGCTTGAAGCGGTGCTTCTACAGATACATTTTCTGGACAGTAGATGAATGATCCACCTGACCATACTGCAGAGTTTAATGCAGCGAATTTATTATCATTAAAATCAACAGCTTTTGAGAAGTATTCTTTAAAAATTTCTTCATGATTTTTTAATGCTGTATCAGTATCTTCAAAGATAATTCCTTTTTCTTCGAATTGTTTATGCATATTATGATAAACTACTTCTGATTCATATTGTGCAGATACACCTGCTAAGTATTTTTGTTCAGCTTCTGGAATACCAAGTTTTTCAAAAGTATTTTTAATTTCTTCTGGTACTTCATCCCAAGAACGCTCTGTTTTTTCTGATGGTTTTACATAGTATGTTAAATCCTCAAAATCGATTTCTGATAAGTCTCCACCCCATGTAGGCATCGGCATTCTATAGAACTCTTTTAATGCATTTAGACGATATTCTAACATCCATTGTGGTTCTTCTTTTCTTTCAGAAATTGTCTTGACGATTTCTTTTGTTAATCCTTTATCAGTTTTGAATATAGATACATCTTTATCTGAAAATCCATACTGATAATCGGTAAACATTTCTTCATTTTTATTCAATGCAATCACTCCTTTTTCTATTTATTTTCTTCTAATATTTTTTCTGTAATTTTCCATGCAAGAGTTGCACATTTTACCCTAGCTGGAAGTTGAGAAATATTTTGTAATGAAATACTATCTTCTAAGTTTTCTTCATTAAATTCATTTCCCATTATCATATTTAAAAAGTCTTTAATTTTGGCATTTGCTTTTTCTACTGATAGACCTTTTAGTTCTTCTGTTAACATTGAAGCTGAAGCTAACGAAATAGAACAACCAGTCCCAACAAATTTGATATCCTCAATAATATCATCAACTAATTTCATACTAACAGTTATTTTATCACCACATGAAGGATTTAACATCTCTAGCTTATAACTATTTTCTATTACTCCATTATTTCTAGGATGTTTACTATGATCTAAGATTACTTGTTTATATAAACTTTTTAAATCACTAAAACTCATTTTCGAAAAACTCCTTCGTTTCTTTTAAAGTTTGAATAAAGAAATCTATTTCTTCTTTTGTATTATATAGATATAGACTCGCTCTCGCTACCGAATATGTTCCTAATTTTCCTAATAATGGTTGTGTACATTGATGACCTGCTCTTATACAAATTCCTTTTTCATCTAAGAAACTAGTTAAGTCATGAGGATGAACACCTACTAAGTTAAAAGATACTAACGAAACTCTGTCTTCGATATTTTTCACACCATATATCTCAATGTTCTCAATTTTAGACAATTCAGAATACATATATTCTGTAAGTTCTTTTGTATACTTTTCTATATTTTCTAATCCAATACTATTTAAATACTTAATAGTTGCAGCTAGTCCAGCAGCTTCAGCTAGAAGTGGTGTTCCCGCTTCAAACTTATCTGGAAGTATAGCCCACGTTGCAGAAGTATCTTCAACAATACCAATCATTCCTCCACCAAATTCTACTGGATCAAATTTTTCTAATAAGCTCTTTTTACCATAAAGCACACCTATACCAGTAGGTCCACACATCTTATGCGCACTAAAAGCTAAAACATCACAATTCATTTTTTGCACATCAATTCTTAAATGTGGTACTGATTGGGCAGCATCTACTACAAAATAAATATCTTTATCTTTTAATAATTCACCAATTTCATATACCGGATTAATATTCCCTAATACATTAGAAGCGTGACATATTGAAACAATTTTAGTTTTTTCTGTAATAAACTCTTTAAGTTGCTTAATACTAATTCTTCCTTCTTCATCTAGTTCTAAATATTTTAAAACTAGATTTTTACGTTTAGCCAGTTGTTGCCAAGGAATAATATTAGCGTGGTGCTCCATGAATGTAAGAATAATCTCATCACCTTCACTAACATCTTGTTCTAGAATTCTTGCTGCAAAATTTAAGCTCTCAGTAGTTCCACTAGTATAAATTACTTCTTCGTAGCTACTAGCATTAATAAATTCTTTTACAAGCTCCTTTGAACCTTCATAGATTTTTTCAGGTTCATCCCCTAATGTGTAAACAGATCTATGAATATTCGAATTATAATTTCTGTAGTAATCTGAAATAGCATCAATTACTTGGTTTGGTTTTTGAGTAGTAGCTCCGTTATCAAAAAATATCAAATCATTATTCGATATCTTTCTTTTTAATATAGGAAAATCTTCTCTATATTTTTTTAAATCTATCATTATTACTCACTCTCATTATTGTTAATTTTTTCGTCAATAAGAATTGTTACAAGTTCTTTGATTTTATCTACTGTTAATTCTGCGATTACAGGTGATAGGAATCCGTGAACTAGTAATCTACTTGATTCTTTTCTTGTTAATCCTCTACTTTGTAAGTAGTATAATTGCTCTTCATCAATACGTCCTAAAGAAGCACCGTGTCCTGCCATAACATCATTCTCATCGATTAATAGCATTGGATTTGCATCAGCTTTTGCTTCAGATGAAAGTGTTAGCATTCGAGAACTTTGATAAGCATTAGAACCTGTTGCTCCTTTAACGATAAATCCTACACCGTTAAATACGATATGTGATCTATCTAGTAATACACCGTGTTGAAGAATATCACCTTTACTGCTTAGTCCTTGGTTAACTACTTCACTGTTGAAGTAAGTTTTTTGTTCTTTAACTCCTAAAGTAACAATCTTAAGGTTAGCTTCAGAACCATCACCAAGAATATTCGTTGTATTATCATGATATACATCTGCCTCATCCATCGCTGCAACATTCCAGTTAATTAATGAATCCCTGTATGTTAATCCACGACGTAAAATAGTTCCACGTTTCTCACCTGGTTGGTTTGTGATAGAGCTATAATTAATTTGCGCTCCCTCATGAGCTACAACTTCAGATACTAAGCTGAATGGAGCTTTGTCTTCTCTTTGATTATTTACATAATTTTCAATGAAGTTAAATTTGGCGTTTTTACCAACTTGGATAGTAACATGGTTAAATATACTTTGTTCTTTATCCGAAATTACAATATATTGAAGTGGTTCTTCTATTACCACATTATCCTTAACATCAATAAATAATCCTGCATTTAATAATGTATAGTGCACAGCCGTCACTTTACTTTCTGCATAATCAACTACACTCATAAAGCTGTCTTTAATATGATTATCATTCATAGCCGAAAAAATATCTTTAATAACTACTTTATCTGCATATTTTTCTGGAATGTTAATATGTACAATAGTGTTATTTTTTTGCACTACAGCAAAATCATCATTATTAATTCCATATTTAGTTATATCTATATTTCCTTCATTTTCTAATCTTAGAGTTGAAAAATCAACATTAAATAAGTTCCATCTTTCTAACTCCATAGACTCTAGTTTTGGAAAAGATAGTGTATAACTTTTATATAACGCTAATTTTCTAGTATTTAAAAACCATTCTGGTTCATTTGTATTTGAAAAAATGCTTTGTAAAGTTTTAATACTTAATTTTAATTTATTATTTTCCATATTAAACCTCTTCTTTTAGCCAATCATAACCTTCTTTTTCTAAACGAAGCGCTAATTCAGGTCCACCTGATTTTACGATTTTTCCATCCATTAATACATGAACGAAATCTGGCTCAATGTAATCTAATAATCTTTGGTAGTGAGTGATTATTAAGCAACCAAAGTTTTCTCCACGCATTTTGTTGACACCTTTTGATACTACTTTTAATGCATCGATATCTAAACCTGAGTCAATTTCATCTAGAATAGCAAATTTTGGTTCTAACATCATCATTTGTAAGATTTCGTTACGTTTCTTTTCTCCACCAGAGAAACCATCATTTACATAACGTTGAGACATTTTTAGATCCATATCTAAAAATTCCATTGTTTTATCTAATTTTTTAATGTATTGCATTAGAGGAATACTATCTTCACGTTGAGCATTAATTGCTGATTTAATGAACTCCGAAGTTGGAACTCCTGGTACTTCTGATGGATATTGCATAGCTAAAAATAGTCCAGCACGAGCTCTTTCATCAACTTCCATCTCTAATACTTCTTCATCATCTAATAAGATACTTCCACCATCTACTTCATATTTTGGGTGACCCATAATTGCAGAAGCTAATGTAGATTTACCAGCTCCGTTCGGTCCCATTACCGCATGAATTTCACCAGATTTTATTTCTAAGTTAAGTCCTTTTAATATTTGTTTTTCATTAATTGATACTTCTAGATTTTTTATATCAAGAACTGACATTTTATTTCCTCCATCTTTTATATTTTACGATTTATAAGTAAGATATCTAATACTGATAATCGTTATTTTCATAATATTAATTATAAAGGTTTTCATAATTATTATCAAATTATCAGTTTGATAAATTTTTCAATCAAAATAAACTTTAACTGATTTATTTTCAGTTAAAATACATATCATAATTATATTACAAACTTCCTTTTAAATTAACACAGTAAAAGAATCTCCAATAAAATATTATTGAAGATTCCTTAATATAATTTATTCTATTTTGAAAACTCCCACATTGCTACGATTTCTGTTTTTAATTCATCGTAAGACCATTTTTTTAATGTTCTTGTGTAACTATTAGGATCATTAATTATATAATTACCATCTTCATCTTTTGCAGTGATTAATATTATATGACCCACTGTTGTGAATTTTCCAGGGTGTACAGAAGCTATAATAGGATTTCCTTTATCTAAACTTGCATTTATTGCTTCTTTACTTAATGGAACTCCTGTAGATTTTACACCATATTCTTTAGCTATATAATCGAAAAAGCTCCATTTTGTTCCTTCTTCAGCAAAGTAACCATTTGCATCTTCTTTTTCAGCAATACTCTTTGGAGTAATTGACTTATCGTCTAATATTCCTCCTAAAGCCATAGCTACACAAGTTGGTCCACATCCCCCAATAGCGATATTAGTTCCACCAAGTTTATCATATGCCCATCTTTTATCCCATTGTATGTAATAAGGGTACTTTCTATCTATATCTACTGTTTGTCCCTGTTCAAAAGGTGTAGCTTGTTGACCTGCCAAGTAACCAAGAACATACTGAGTAGCATCTTTATTATTTGCTAATAATTTTTGTTCTGCTTCTGGCAAATGTTCTCTTTGTAAATAGATTAATTGACCTATTAAACTTCCATTAGCATTCTGAAGAAGATTAGCTTCTACACCATTAGGAGTAGTTATAAATGGCGAAGGTTGAGCAACACCTTGAATTCCATCTCGAGCATTTGCAATATTTTCTTTTTTTGATTCAACTTTAGTAGTGTTATTAGTACTCTTACTCGAGTAATTAAATAGTAGTTCTTTATTATTTTGAACTACATATAATACTATAGTACAAATAACAAGAATAGCAACTACCAAAATATCAATATTTTTTCTTTTCATTTAACACCTCTTTATTTACTTTTTTTCACTAAAATTATCCCTACAGAAATAACTATTATATATCCTATCAAACTTTGCAAGTCTGGTAACTCATTGAAGAATATAAATCCTAAAATTCCAGAAAATAAGACTTGCGAATAATCAAAAACCGATATATTTTTTGCGGCTGCGTATTTATATGCAAAAGTTACACCATACTGCCCTACAGTCGCTGATGCACCAGCTAATAATAACATTGAGAATTGAAACACTGTCATATCTCTATAATCAAAAATAAGATATGGCAACAACATGAAGGTAGATAATGTCGAGAAGAAGAAAATTATAAATTCTCCTGAAACATTATGTGTTCCTAGATACCTAACACAAGTGTAAGCTATACCAGAACAAAAGGCTCCTAGAAGGGCAGCCAACGCCCCCATACTAATAAAACCATCACCTGTAGGTCTTACGATAAATCCTACACCTATAAAAGCAATAATTATAGATATTAGCTGAAATACTGTCATTTTTTCTTTAAAGAATATAAACGACAATATTAAAATTACAAATGGCGATAACTTTTGTATTATCGTTGAATCTGCTAGACTTATATGAGTTATTGCATAAAAATTAAACACCAATCCTATTGTTCCAAAAACACTACGTGAAATTAATACACTCCATTCAATTTTATCTTTTGGCAGATTAATTACTTTCCAATGCTTTATTAAGGGAATTGACGAGATTCCAACCGCAATAATATTTCTGAAAAAACCTTTTTGCATAGATGGTAGATCTCCAGCCAATTTTATAAATAGAGACATAAGAGAAAAACCAAATCCTGCTACGACTATGCAAAATATCCCCATTAAAATGTTATTTTTTTTATCCATTCTTAAACTCCAATATACTTAATATTTGTTTAATTGTTTGTTCAATGTTATCTTTAGTTACACTCTTATTCATAGCCTTTTCCAACGAAAGAAATCTTCTTTGAATTGAGAATGAAGCATCTACAAGTTCCTTATCTTCACTACTTAATTCCCTTAGTTCTTCATCGAGAATACTACCAGCTAGAAAAATAACTTTTTTATTAAATTTCTTCGCTATTCTAGCAATTTCTATTGGTGCTTTCCCCATATAACTTTGTTTATCAAGTTTTCCTTCTCCTGTAATTACTATATCTATACCTTGAATTTTTTTCTCTAAATCTAGATAATTAATCATGAAACTTGAACCAGATTGTATAGTAGAATCTAGGAAAGATAAAAAGGCGTATCCTAATCCCCCAGCAGCTCCACTACCTGGATAAGATGAATAGTCTTTCCCGATAACTGCTAAAACTTTTTCTGAAAAATTTTCAACATAAGCATCTACAATTGAAAAATCATCTTCTTTTAATCCTTTTTGTTTTGAATAAATATATGTAGCGCCATTTTTACCAAACAAAGAACTATTTACATCACTAATAACTGTAAATTTAGCCTTAGAGAGTTTCTGATTCTTATTATCTAAATTTATATTCTCTATCTTACTTAAATCAGTTATTCCATCGCTACAACTTTCACCACTTAAACTCGTAAACTTAATACCTAATTCACTGAGCATTCCAATGCCACAATCATTAGTTGCACTACCACCTAAACCAATAATGAAACTTTCAATATCCTCATCTAATAAATGAGCAATCAGTTTACCTAGACCAACGGTTGATGTCTTATACGGATCTTTTTGACCTTCTGAGAGTTGTTTTAACCCGATAACCTCAGCAATTTCAATTACAGCTTCCTTAGTAATATTATTTACTAAATAGTTCACCGTGTGTTCTTGAAGAGCTGCATTTATAGTTTTAAATTGTCTTTTTTCAAAATTTTTAAATAAACCTAAAAAACCATCACCACCATCAGCAACTACCTCCATAGTCACTTCATGATTATAAATAGATTTATTTATTTTATTTGAAATTATTTTCCCAATTTCATAAGAAGATAAAGAGCCCTTGAATTCATTAACTGCTACTAAAAATTTCATAAAATATCAACTCCCCCTATAAATCTGTTATATATATCTAGTTAATTTTATCATTAAATCGCTTTAAATTAAAGTTCAAATAATGAAAATAAAGAATAAAAACATTTTCATTGATAAAATTTACACAAATACTTTAAATTTGCATTTATTTTTAGTATAATAATTATGTAAAGTATTTTACTTTATATTTAGGGTTAAAAATAGAACTCACTTTTTTGATTATATTAAAAAATATACAGTGTTAATTTGTCAACTGTAGAAGCAAACTACTTTTAGTTTTACAATTATAAGTAATCCTCATGTTTGTGCCAGTAAGCTACAGTAAACATTTTAAATATATTAGTTCTACGAGTTTCTAATTCCCTAAATTTAGACTAATATAATAACTGTAAAAAACCACGAAGTTTACCCCTAAACTTTCGTGGTTTTCAATTTAATTTTTGTTATATATAATAAAAAATCTTTTATAAAGATAACCTAATCTTTATAAAAGATTTAATTAGTTTATTATGCAAAACACAATTAAAATTATATATTAATAGTTATATTTAAGTTAGTATTTTAAACTATTTATCTCGTTTTAATAAATAATCTGCAAAATCTATCAATAAACTATTATTTAATTGTTTTGCTGTATTTATAGCATTATCTGTATGTTTTTGAAGTAGTTCCTCACATTCATCAATACCATAGAAGCTAAGATATGTAATCATATCATCATCACTTGGTAATTTTCCAATTTTTTCAAAATCACCATAATAATCAAGTATATCATCTTTAATTTGATAAGCAATACCTAACTGTCTACCAAATTCTTTAACACTATCATAATCTATAGCTCTATCTGCGACTAAACAAGCGAAATCCATCGGTAATTCAATTAAACGTCCTGTTTTCAAACTGTGCATTTTTCTTAAATAGTCCGCATCGACATTGTAATTTTTTTGTTTTACATCATATACTTGACCTGCAATCATACCCATAGCTCCAGAATAATTAGCGAATTGCTTAATTAATCTAACTTTTAAAGTCGGCTCAACATTAGAGTCACTAAGTACTTCAAAAGCCAACGTTAACATAGCATCACCAGTAAGTACCGCAAGATCCTGACCAAAAACTTTATGATTCGTGAGTTTCCCCCAACGATAATCATCATTGTCCATCTCTGGTAAGTCATCATGGACTAATGAATATGTGTGAACTAACTCAATGGCTAGCGCAATATCAAAATACTTTGTATAATCTACTTCATAGTATTTTAACAAATATAAAAATGATAGCGGCCTAATTTTCTTACCGTCATTCACTAACGAATATGTAATAGATTCTTTTAAAATATCAGGCATCTCTAATTGTTCAATATATTCTTTAGCAAAACTATTTAATTGATCTTTATTTTCTTCTATGAAGTTTTTAAAATTATTCATCCTCTTTGAAATCCTTAGTTAATTTAGCTACTTCTTTCTCTGCATTACTTATTAACTCATTGCAGTTTTTAATCAAATCGATTCCTTGTTTATATCGTTCTAACGAATCTTCTAAAGATAGTTTTCCAGATTCTAATTCTGCAACAATTTTCTCAAGATTCATTAAACTTGTTTCAAAATTCTCTTTACCCATTTACTTAACTCCTTTACCGGATATATTGTTAACTTTACAATCAAGACTTCCATCGGCTAATTGAACAATAATATCATCACCTGTTTTAACATTCTTAACAGATGTTATTTTTTCATCATTTAAGAATGCAACAGAATAACCTTTTTTCATAATATTTAACGGTGAATTTGCTTCTAATCGATTTATCTCAGCAGTAAAGTTTTCTTTAAATCTAGCCAACAAGTCAAAGTTCATAAACTTATCAGTTGAAATTGATAAACCACTTTTCTTGTCCTTAACAAGTATTTGCAAGGATTTACTAAGTTCTTTTTCTAACAACTCAACAGTTCTTCTGTACTCTGTAAATATTTTTGAATAGTTTTTATAGTATGGATTGTTTTCACTATTACTTATTCTATTTTTATAATTTTGAAGAATATAAGTAATAGTATTTGTTAGTTTATCATAATTAAATGAGATTCTATTTTTAATATCTTCAATATTAGGTGTTACCAATTCCGCAGCTGCAGTTGGTGTAGAAGCTCTTCTATCAGATACAAAATCAGCAAGCGTTGTATCTGTCTCATGTCCTATTCCTGTTACTATTGGTGTCTTACAGTTGAAAATCGCTCTAATTACTTCTTCAGTATTAAAACTCCATAGGTCTTCTATTGATCCACCACCTCGCCCTAGTATAATTACATCATTAGAACCATCATCAGCTAGTTTAATGTTTTTAACTATATCTTGAACAGAATTATCACCTTGTACTAAAGTAGAATAAATATTTATCTTTGCTATTGGAAAACGACGTTGAATTGTTCTAGTAATATCTTGAACAGCTGCTCCAGTTTTTGCTGTTACAACAGCTATATTTTGAGCAAAACTTGGTATTTGTTTTTTATACTGAGGTAGAAAAAGTCCTTCTTTCTCTAATTTCTCCTTTAGCTCTAAAAACTTCTGATATAATTCACCGATTCTATCTTTTTTCATATCGGTAACTAAAAGATTATGCTCTCCACGAGGAAAGTAATAATTAATCTTTGACTTAATTAAAACTGTATCACCATCTTTAAAATCCTTTGATTTCGCTCCGAACCAAACTGCATTTATTCTAGTATTTTCATCTTTTATTGAAAAATATATATTATTGTTATTATGAAGTTTAAAATTCGAGATTTCACCCTTTATATATATTTCACCTAAATATGGATCTAATAAAAACTTTCTCTCAATATATTTGTTTAATGCTGTAACGGTTAGATATGTTCTTTCTTCCATCTACCTTTACCTCTTATTTTGTTGAGTTTTCTACAATTCCTTTTAGTACTCCGTTGATAAATTTATAACTTTCATCTTTTTCGCTATATTTTTTTGAAAGTTCAACAGCTTCATTTATAGAAACTTTATAAGGAATATCGCTATAAAGAATTTCATAAGCTGAAATACGCAGTATTTGTCTATCCATTTTTGATAAACGGTCTAGTTTCCAATCTTTTAAATTATTTGAAATTACCTCATCAATTTCATCTTTTTTTTCAATAATCTCAGTTAATGTTTTATTTACATAAATACTTGTAGAAATTTCTTCTTGTTCTAAGTCTAACAGCTCAATAAAATCTAGTTCAGTATTCTCTACTTGGAATAAAATTTTAAAAACTGCTTCTCTAAGTTCATGTCTGCTCTTCATTTATATCTCCTAAATTAAAAATCAATTCCAATTATATTAACATTTACAGTTTTAGTATTAATTTCTGTCATATTAAATATTGAATTTCTTACATTTTCTTGAATTTTTCTTGCTGTTTTAGCTACAGAGAAACCAGATTTTAAGTTACAATAAACATCTATAACTAATTCTGATCCTGCAAATTCTAGTTCAACTCCACGAGAGTAAACTTTTTTTCCTAATAATTTAGAAACCCCTTCAACTTCAGTTGCTGCTATATTAGCAATAACTTCTAAAGCGTTTGGATTAATTTCTACTTTTCCTAATTTTTTAGTTTCCATTCTCATTTCCTCCAAAATTATATTTAATACTAGAAATAATCTAACATTAAATTATTATTTGTCCATAATAATCTTATTAATTATACCATATTTTCAGGAAAAAAGGGAGAGATTACCTTAAAATAGTTAATCGTTAAAACTATTTTTTGGGCAATCCCTTCCCTATTATCATTCAGAAAAAATATTAGATATTAGCTAATAATTCTTCAAATGCTTTATCAATATTATCTTTATTTTTTGCTCCTGCTTGAGCCATATCTGGACGTCCACCACCACGTCCATCACATACTGTTGCTAATACGTTTACTAGTTTTCCAGCGTTATATTTATCAGTGATAGCTTTGTCTACAGCAACTACGAAGTTTACTTTATCTTCATTTACTGAAGCAAAAGCAATAACATAGTTTTCTAATTTAGACTTAGCATTGTCAACAAGTTGTTTTAAGTGATTCATATTTTCTGATTCTACTACACTTGTTAGTACATTTACACCATTTACTTCTTTAATATTGTTTACTAAGTTGTTTAATTCAGCATTAGCAATTTTTTGTTGTAAGCTTTCTTTTTCTTTAGCCAGTTTCTTAATTTCTGATTGTAATCCAGAAACTTTTTCTAGTACATTAGAAACATTAGCTTTTGTTAATTTTTCAACAGAACGAAGTGTTTCTTCTTGTTCTCTTAAATACTCGTATGCTGCTTTTCCTGTTAAAGCTTCAATTCTACGTACACCTGCAGCTACACCTGATTCAGAAACAATCTTGAAGATTCCAACTTCAGCACTGTTAGCGTTATGAGTACCACCACATAATTCAATAGAATAATCTCCGATAGAAACTACACGAACTACATCTCCGTATTTTTCACCGAATAATGCTTGAGCACCAAGTTTTCTTGCTTCAGCTATTGGCATCTCTTCTGTTTTGATTTCTAATGCATTCCAAATTTGATTGTTAACTTCTTTCTCAACTTTTTCTATTTCTTCTTTAGTTAGTGGAGCGAAGTGAGTAATATCAAATCTTAGTTTTTCATCAGTTACTAGTGATCCTGCTTGTTTAATGTGAGAACCAACTTCATGACGAAGAGCTTCATTTAATAAGTGAGTTGCAGTGTGGTTTTTCTCAATATTTAATCTATAAGCTCTATCTACTTCTAGTTTATATTCTTTACCAACTAGTAATTCACCTTCTAGTACTTTTACTAAGTGAATGTGACGTTTATCAGGAAGTTTCTTAACATCTATTACTTCTGCTTTGAATCCATCTGCTAATACTAAACCTCTGTCAGCTACTTGACCACCACTTTCAGCATAGAATGGAGTTTTATCAAATACTACTTTTATATTCTCTTCACCATTATAGTTTTCTAATAAGTTATCTTCTTTATCAACTATAGCTAATAATTTACCTTCATCTGTAAGTTTAGTATATCCAGTAAACTCACTGTCTCCTACTATTCTGTTGTATAGGTCAGATTGTACTTGCATTGAAGAATCTTCTTGACGAGATGAACGAGCACGTTCTTTTTGTTTTTCCATCTCTTCATTAAACCCGTCAATATCAACTGTTAATCCTAATTCTTCTGCATATTCTTCAGTTAATTCAATTGGGAATCCAAAAGTATCATAAAGTTTAAATGCATCTTTACCAGAAATTACTTTTGTTGTATCTTTAACTTCTTTTGCAATATTATTTAAGATTGCTTCACCTTCGTTTAGTGTTTCGTGGAATCTATCTTCCTCCTTAAGAATTACATCTTTTACAAAGCTTGCACTTTCTTTAACATTTGGATAGTAGTCTTCCATAATTTCAGCAACAACATCTGTTAATTTGTACATAAATGAGTTATTTAATCCTAAAACTTTAGCATATCTAACTGCACGACGTAAAAGTCTTCTAAGTATGTATCCACGTCCTTCATTTGATGGTAATGCTCCATCAGCGATAGCGAATGCTACTGTTCTAATGTGATCAGCGATAACTTTGAATGCTACATCTTGCTCAGCATTCACACCATATTTAGCTCCAGAAAGTTTTTCAATTTCTCTAATGATTGGAATAAATAAGTCTGTATCAAAGTTTGTTGGAACATCTTGTAATACAGATACAATTCTCTCTAATCCCATTCCTGTATCTATGTTTTTTGCAGGAAGTTCAGTGTAAGTACCATCAGCATTGTGGTTATATTGACTGAATACTACGTTCCAAACCTCTAGATATCTATCGTTTTCTCCACCTGGGTACATTTCCTCTTTTGGTGACCATGTATCAGCGTCTTCTCCACGGTCATAGAAAATTTCAGTATTAGGTCCAGAAGGTCCTTCTCCGATATCCCAGAAGTTACCTTCAATACGAATAATTCTATCCTCTGGAAGACCGATAACATTACGCCATATATCGTATGCTTCAGTATCTTCAGGGTGAATTGTTACTGATAATTTTTCTTTTTCTAATCCTAACCATTTTTCAGAAGTTAAGAATTCCCAAGCCCAAGGTACTGCTTCATTTTTGAAGTAGTCACCAATTGAGAAGTTTCCTAACATCTCAAAGAATGTATGGTGACGCGCAGTTTTACCTACATTTTCAATGTCGTTAGTTCTAATTGATTTTTGTGAGTTAGTAATTCTTGGATTTTCAGGTATCTCTCTACCATCAAAATATTTTTTTAGTGTTGCAACCCCTGAGTTAATCCATAGTAATGTAGGATCGTCAACTGGTACTAAAGATGCACTTGGTTCAATTTTGTGTCCTTTTTCTACGAAGAAATCTAAATACATTCTTCTAATTTGTGTTGATGTTAGTTGTTTCATTTATATTCTCCTTTCAAGCTAACAAATAAAATAAAAAGCCCCTTGTGTAAATTTAATTACACAAGGGACGACTATAATCGTGTTACCACCCTAATTCGAGTACTTTGTACTCCTCATTAGTTTTTATAACGGCATGAATGCCGATGAAGCACTACATAGGTAGCATAAAAGTTATATTATGAATCCTTTTCACCACTAGATTCTCTCTTTTAAATAATATTACTAACTTTTAATTCCTAAACTTCATTTAATATTTAAGTTTATTATAAACAGTTAAATAACATTTGTCAATAGAAATTATTTAGAATCCCTCATTTCGAGTATAGCTTTTTTTTGCCACAGCTTCATATTTTGTTTAAGTGTGTCGAATCCATACACGAAATTTAAAGTATCAAGGCTATTAATTTCTTTCTTATCATTGTCTTTTTTTTGTTTAAAGTTTAATGTTGCATTAATTTTATTATCCTTGATAGATAGGACTTTTACTTCTAAAATTTCATCTTGTTTTATATAACTACTTATATCAAATATAAAACAATTTGTAATTTCAGAAATGTGTATTAAACCTACCATCTTGTCTCGTGTTTCAATAAAAGCACCATATGGTTTAACGGCTGTTACTTTTACTTTTATGATATCGCCAGGGCGAATTTCTCTATAGCTCATTTTTAATTTTCTCTACAACTGCTTCAACAGTAAATCCATATTCTTCAATTACTTTATTCGCAGGTGCAGAAGCTCCAAATTTATCAATTCCGATTGCTAATCCATCTAAACCAACATATTTGTACCAAAGAGCACTGTTACCCATTTCTAATGATACACGACGACGTATATTAAGTGGTAATAATTCTTCTTTATATTCTTTTGATTGTTCTTCGAATAACTCAACTGAAGGCATACTTACAACACGTACTTTTGAACCATCTTTTTCTAATTCACGTGCTACATCAATTGCTAATGCAACTTCAGATCCTGTAGCGATTAGAATAGTATCGAAGTCTGATGCTGTTTCATGAACAACATAAGCTCCTTTAGTAACTTTCTCAAATGAAGAATTTTCTAAAATTGGTAAGTTTTGACGAGTTAATACGATTGATGTCGGTTTATCATTTGTTTTTTGTGATAGATACCAAGCAGCTTGTGCTTCAGTTGCATCAGCAGGTCTAAATACATATGTGTTTGGAATAGTTCTTAATGATGCTAAGTGTTCAATTGGTTCGTGTGTTGGACCATCCTCACCTACTGCGATACTATCATGTGTAAACACATAAGTTACAGGTAAGTTTTGTAAAGCTGATAATCTTAATGCAGCTTTTAGGTAGTCTGAGAATACGAAGAATGTACCACCGAATACACGTACTCCCCCGTGTAATGTTAACCCATTAAGTACAGTAGCCATGGCAAATTCACGAACACCAAATTGTACATTACGTTCTGTTCTGTGTTCATCATCTTGTAAGCCATCACCTTTAATGAATGTCATATTAGAGTGTGAAAGGTCAGCTGATCCTCCGAAGAATGTTGGTAATACAGCTGCAACACTATTTATTGCATCTTGAGATGAATTACGAGTTGCTTGAGCTTCTCCTACATTTTTGAAGCTGAAGCTTTCTTTTGATAAGTGTTTAATATCTTCACGAGTAAGTGCTTCTTCTAACTCTTTTGCTAATTCAGGGAATTTTACTCTATAATCTGCATATAATTTTTCCCATTTAGCATATTCATTTTCTCCACGTTCTGCAACATTAGCTTTGAAATCAGCATATACATCCGCTGGAATATCAAATGGTTCATTTTCCCAACCGATTTCTTTTCTGAATAATGCTGTTTCTTCATCACCTAATGGTGCACCGTGAACTCCATTTGTTCCTTGTCTATTAGGTGAACCAGCTCCAATAATTGTTTTTACTTCGATTAATGTAGGTTTATCAGATTTTTTAGCTTGTTCAATAGCTGCGCTAACCGCGTCTACATTTGCACCGTCTTCAACAAGGATAGTGTTCCATCCGTATGCTTCATATCTAGCACGAACATTTTCAGAGAATGCATCTTTAGTCTCACCATCTAGACAGATGTCATTTGAATCATATAATACTACAAGTTTATTTAATTTTTGCACTGCTGCAAAACTTGACGCTTCAGAAGCAACACCTTCCATGATATCTCCATCACCACAGATTACATATGTGTAGTGATCAAATAAGTCATAATCTTCTTTGTTATATTTAGCAGCTAAATATCTTTCTGCTAAAGCCATACCTACTGCTGTAGAGATACCTTGTCCTAGTGGTCCTGTTGTTGCATCAATACCTTTAGTGTGCCCAAACTCTGGGTGCCCAGGAGTTTTAGAACCCCATTGCCGGAAGTTTTTAACTTCTTCTAAGGATACATCTTCAAATCCTGAAAGATGTAATAATGAATATAGTAACATTGATCCATGTCCTGCTGATAATACGAATCTATCTCTATTAATCCAGTCAGTTTTCTTTGGATTTACTCTAAGGTGTTTTGTGAATAATGAGTAAGCCATTGGTGCTGCTCCCATTACTACACCAGGGTGTCCTGATTTCGCTTTGTTAATCGCATCAACACCCAATACTTTTATTGCGTTTACTGATTTTTGTGACATAAACTGTCCTCCTAAATTATAACTCTATTCTACCTGAAATAGCCCTTGATAAAGTAACTTCATCGACATACTCAATATCACTTCCAAAGGAAATACCTTGGGCTATTCTAGTAACTCTTATATCTGTATTTTTCAAATACCTAGAAATAAAACTTGCAGTACCCTCACCTTCTGGAGATGAGTTAGTTGCTAGTATTATTTCTTTTACTGTTTCATCTTGTGCTCTTTCAAAAAGAGACTTAATATTAATATCAAGTGGACCTATTCCATCCATCGGTGAAATTAAACCATCAAGTACGTGATACACTCCTCTATATTGTTGCATATTCTCCATTGCTACTAAATCGTTATCATTAGCAACAACACAAATCATCGATTTGTCTCTACCTGCATCAGAGCAAATATCACACACATGGTCTTCACTAAGACGTCCACATACTTCACAATTAGTTAACTTTTCTTTTAAATTTACTAAACTATCCGCAAAGTTTTTTATATCATCATCATGCATTTTTAAAGTATGAAATGCTAATCTTACTGCAGTTTTCTTTCCTATACCAGGTAACAATGAATAACTGTCTATTAAATCTAAAATCGGTTTAGGATATTGCATCTTATAGTCCTGGGATGTTTAATCCGTTTGTAAATTTACCTAATGTTTCCTCTTTTAATTGAGTAGATTTTTCTAACGCATCATTTACTGCAGTTAAAATCATATCTTGAAGCATTTCAATATCTTCTGGATCAACTACTTCTTCTTTAATTTTTATATCTAATATTTTTCCATCACCATTAGCTATTGCTGTTACCATACCACCTGATACAGTTCCTTCAACAGTCTGATCTTTTAATCCTTCTTGGGCTGCTAACATGTCTTTTTGCATTTTTTGCATCTTTCTCATCATTTGTTGCATATTTCCCATTCCGCGCATAATATTTCCTCCTAATGTCTAATTTATATTATAATTCTATTTAAATTTTTACTACTTGTCAATAATTTGGAATTTTTTTCAAGTTATTTCAATTATTTTCAAGCATCTTTTCAAATGTTAGTTTTCTATTATTATATCTCCAAACAACTCATCAATTTTAGTTATTGGCTTTTCTTCAATTTCTTCTTTAATCAAATCGCTTTCTACAACTGGATTTGCAAGTTCATCTTTAAGAACAGTATACTGATGATCTTGAATAGTATAAATCGAGTAATCTACTCCTATAAATCTCTTGAATAGATTTTCCAAATATTTTTTATATTTAGAATTCGGAGCCATTTTTACCATATTATCTACTTCACTAAAAACTAATAATCCACCTTCTTTAGAAGAAGCCACTAATTGACAAGAGCTAAATAATTCTCTCATAGTTACTACTTCTGGATTATTCGAATTCAAGCTTTCATTAATTATCTTGTTAAAAACATTTGCTGCATAATTGGTAAAATTCTCACTTGAAGCCTTCATAAGTTCAATAATCTTATTCTTATCTTTGATAATCACTTCTTTAATCTCTTCTTTTGGAGTACCTTGCCAACTAGTAGCAACCACCTCTTCAACACTGTTATTTTTAATATATTCTTTTGATGATTTACTAATAGAATTTTCAGATAAACTATTTACATTATTACTTAATTGATTTAATTTATCTTCAAGTATCCTAATTTTATTTTCTAATTCAACTGTTCTAGAATTTACCACCGAATTATCAACACTATTTTGAATTGTAGACTGAATAACAGTCTCTTCTTTCGAGCATATTTTTACAATACAAATTTGCATATGACTCATATATTCTGTCGAAAATCTAATATACTGCTCAGTTTGTGATAAATATTCTATAATTTTATAAAAATAGTTAAATCCAACTTTATTAACTTCTTCCGCTATTTTGTCAATATTATATACCGTATACGTAGTGTTATTTAAATTTTTATAAACAACTACATCTCGCGTTACATTAATAAGATCATTAAGTAACAATTTAGTATCCTTAGCCTGGCTAACGAAATTATTATATGTTAATAAAGATTTTGTGACATCTCCTTGTAAAAGACTTCTATAAAATTCAAGAATATCATCTTCACTTATTGAAGAAGTAACTTCTAGTATGTGATCTAAAGTAATTTTTTCTGAATAGTTTGATACTTGATCTAGTATACTAATTGCATCCCTCAGTCCACCTTTAGCAAGAGTTGCAATTTTCTCTATAGCTGCATCTTCAATTACTATTCCTTCATTTTCTGAAATATACTTTAGTCTATCGATTAATTGTTCTTGTGAAAGATTTTTAAACTCAAACCTCTGACATCTTGATAAGATAGTCGCTGGTATTTTATGAATTTCTGTAGTAGCTAATATGAATATCACATGAGCAGGTGGTTCTTCTAAAGTTTTTAATAATGCGTTAAACGCTGCTGTCGTTAGCATGTGCACTTCATCTATGATGTAAACTTTATATTTACCTTCAGTAGGCAAGAATTTAATAGCTTCTTTTATATCACGTACTTCATCTACACCATTATTACTTGCAGCATCAATTTCAATAATATCTACATTTTCTTTTTGATATTCTTCATTACCATTAACTTCATTTGCAAATATTTTTGCAATGGAAGTTTTACCTGTACCTCGAGATCCATAAAATAAATAGGCATGACTAATTTGATCTTTGTCAATCGCATTTTTCAAAACAGAAACAATGTGATTTTGACCTACTATGTCAGTAAATGTTTGTGGTCTATATTTCCTATATAACGCTTGAAACATACAAACCTCCTAAATTATTTTAACTAATATATTATAACATAATTTCAAATTTACTTATAGTAAAAAAAGATATACTCAAAAGTAAAATTTAATAAAAAATCTATATTTTAAGTATATCCTTTTAACTATTATATTTTATTTTTCACCTATAATTTCAAAAATTAGAATGGATTTTCTGTTAAGAACCATCTTCCATTAACTTTTATTACTTTTATAGTTTGACCACTACTACTACCAAAAAGAGAGCCTAAATCTACTCCTTTTACTTTTAGAGAAACTTTTGCTGTTCTATCGTCTATCATTTTTGTTTCTCCAACTTCAACTAGACCTACCAGTCCTTTTGCCATAGTTAATTTTTGTTTATCATCTTCACTCAGATTCCTTAGTTCAGAAATTGCTTTCTGTCTAGATTCAACTCTTTCAAAATGAACATAATCTATCATTTTTTCTAAATCGCCTGACTTAACAGAACTAATCCATCCTTCAACCGCACCTTGTGGTGTAGATGCACCTGGTTTTCCACTACCACTAAAAATAATTAAAGCAATAACTACTACAGCTGCAGCTATTGCAGCAATAATCCCTATAGTTTTATTAGCTACTTTTCTTTTCCCATACATTTGGTTAAAGTTTTGGTTATTCGGTCTAAATTGTGGATTGAATTGATTAGGATTGTTATAACCATTTTGATTATTAAACTGTCCATTATTCATATTCCCAAATTGAGGATTTTGCCCATTATAACCAGGTCCTCTAAATTGTGAGTTTTGACCGTTATAGCCTTGTCCTCTAAATTGTGGATTGTTCACATTATTGAATTGTGGATTTTGACCGTTATAACCTTGTCCTCTAAACTGCGCATTATTCGCATTAGTATTTTGAGGATTTTGTCCACTAGCATACCCTGGGGGTTGTTGATTATTCACATTATTTACCTGTGGGTTTTGGTTTTGATAAGGATGCTGATTATTTACATTTCTATTAAAATTTTGTTGATTTTGTGCATTATAACCATTTACTTGATATTGGCTATTCTGTTGAGGATATCCTTGATTTGGTTGATTATTTTGAGGTGTTCCGTTTGGATTTACATTTTGTCCTCTATTATTCATAACAACTTTCTCCTTTTTATTAATTTTTGGAAGATAAAATATAGAATATTTTAAAATTTTATTAATAAATACAATTCTTCTTAATACTTTATTATACTAGAGGCTTAGGTTTTTTGTCAACGATATAAAAAGTACCTAATAATAACATTATAACTATAGCGTAAACTACTAAAAATAAAAAAAAAGATTATCCGACTAGATAATCTCATTATTAAACAGAATATTTCTTCTTTTCAAGATAAATTACTACCATAATTGATTTTTCTTTAAATACCATCTTTCATTGTGCTTTTCTACAGTTAAAAAACTTCTGCCATCATTTATTAAGTATTTTTTATCCAAATTGTCTTTTTTATTTATTTTCTTAAATCTAACTATAAACGTATTCAAATCAATCATTTTAACTTCATCTATTTCATTATCATTAACGAACGATTGTAACATATCTAACTTGTATTTTTCTTCTTTGGATATTTTCTTGAATTCTTGCACGGATTCATCTTTATCTTTTTTATTATCATAGTAGATGTAATCAAACATTTTTTCAAAGTCATTCTTTCTTACAGTTTTCATCCACCCTTTTACGACTTCTTTAGGTGTAGCTCCACCTTCCCTTCCAGTAAAAAAAATTGAGAACATAATTATTATTACTAATAATATTACAGATAATAGCCTAACTATTTTATTTTTTGATTTACTATTTAATTGGCGTTTAAAAGCACTATTTAAATCATAAGTCATATTCATTTATCCTTTTTCATGAACTTTATAGAGTATTAATTAATCTTTATTTATATGAATTAAAATAAAATAATATATATCCCAACGAGTAGACAACCAAAACCAGTTATTTGCAAAATTCTCCCAGTTCTTTTACTATCCTTTGCGTACTTTTCAATATTTTCTGGTAACTTCGCTTCTTCAAAACTTATACTGATACCACTAATTAAATGAGCATTATCTCCTCTTAGAATATATTTTGCTACAATAAATAATACCGCTGCGATGTAAAACATTATCGTAGCTATTGCATAATCTATATATTCACTAGGTAGAAGGATAGAAGAAAAAGTTAAGATTTCACATGGTAACATCAGTAAAATCACTGTACTAGTTTTCATAGTAATGCCCCCACTTTCTACTTCAATTAGTTATTCTATATTTCAATTATATTATACAATAACAAAACAATGATGGTCAAAACTTATCAAAAAATAACTCTCCTTACTTTAATTTTTATCCAGTAAAGAGAGTTATAATCAAATTCGATAATCTCGTTTATTTTATTTTCTATTATTAATCTTGAATTTCAAGAATAAATCATTATAAAGTTGAATCATTTTTGGATCTAGGTCTTGATATACCTCTGCTCTATTACCGAAACTTTCTAAATCAGGATAAAATTGTTCATCACTTGTAGTTTCTTCTGGAAGTAACTCTTTAGCTTTAGTATTCGGTGTTGCATATCCAATAAACTCTGAGTTTTTCGCTGCATTTTCCGGTTTTAACATGAAGTTAATAAACTTATATGCTGCTTCTTCGTTTTTAGATGTTTTTGGAATTACTATGTTATCAAACCATAGATTCGTTCCTTCTTTAGGCAATGCATATACCATATTTTCATTCTCATCCATGATAGCTTTAGCATCACCTGAGAACACTACCGAAGCCCATGCTTCATTGTTAATCATAAGCATCTTTTTCTCATCTGAGTTAATGGCTTTAACATTTGGATGAAGTAACTCTAATTTTCTTTCTGCTAGGTTTAGATTTACCTCATTAGTATCATTAACCGAATTACCTTCAGATTGAAGCGCAATCCCCATCATTTCACGAGCCCCATCGATTAATAATACATTATTTGCTAATCTTGAATCCCATAGATCATTCCATTTTTCAAACGTTAAGTCTTCCGGCACTTTAGTTTTATTATATAAAACCCCTAGAGTTCCCCAGAAATATGGAATCGAATATTCATTTTTCGGGTCGAAAGATTTGTCTCTAAACTGTGGATCAATATTATCAAAACCTTCTATTTTACTATGATCTAGTTTCTTTAAAAGATTTAATTTTTTCATCTTTTTAATCATATAATCTGATGGAATTACTATATCATAAGGTGTTGAACCAGCTTGAATTTTTGTAAGCATCGCTTCGTTAGAATCGAATGTTTCATAAACAACTGAAATTCCTGTTTCTTCTTCAAATTTCTTAATTAAATCTGGATCAATATATTCTCCCCAGTTAAAAATTGTTAATGTTTGTTTATCTCCACTATTAGAACTATCAATGAAATTACGACTATATAAAAGTCCTAAACAAATAACTAAAATTGAAACAGCTGAAATAAGTAATTTTTTCATATTATCTTACCTCCCTTTTTAATTTACTAGTATTAATTACATAATAAATAAGTACTGCCACAACAACGAAGATAGTTAACACTGTAGATAAGGCATTAATTTGTAGATTAATACCCTGCCTAGCCATCGAATATATTTCAACAGATAAAGTTTGGAATCCATTACCTGTTACAAAAAATGTAACTGCAAAATCATCTAGAGAATAAGTTAATCCCATGAAAAATCCTGCCCATATTCCAGGAGTAATATAAGGAATAACAATTTTGCTTAAGACTTGTGGATATGTAGCACCAAGGTCAATAGCTGCATCTACCATACTCTTAGGCATTTCATATAATTTAGGTAATACCATAAGCACAACTATAGGAATACTAAATGCAATATGTGATAATAACACTGACCAGAATCCTTGAATTTTGTCTAGTCCTGTATATTTTGAGATAAATGTGAACATTAGTAAGAATGAACATCCAATAATTACATCAGGACTAACTATAAGAATATTATTACCTACTAAGAACGAATTTTTTTGTTTTTTAGATTTTAAGGAATAAATACCTAAAGCACCTAAAGTTCCAAAAATTGCTGAAAAAAGTCCACACAATAATGCAACAACAACTGTGTTAATTACAATAATCATCATACGTGTATTTTCGAATAACTCTACATAATGTTTCCATGAAAAACCTTCAAAGTCAATCATTGTCTTTCCAGAGTTAAATGAGAAATAAGCCAAGTAGATTAGAGGTAAATATAAAATTGCAAAGATAACCCCTAAATATATTTTTGAAGTTAATTTCATTATTTTCTACCTCCAAAATTTGTTTTGTCCTTTGTATTAGTAAGTATCATAATGATACCCATAACTACTATTAAGAATACTGCGATTGTAGAACCAACTCCCCAGTTTTGCGTTACTAAGAAGTGCTCTTCGATAGCTGTACCTAAGTTAATAATTTTATTACCTGCTACTAAACGAGTAATCATAAATAGAGATAACGCAGGAATAAAAGTAACCTGAATACCTGTTTTCACACCATTAATACTTAGTGGTAAAATAATTTTCATGAATGTAGTTTTAAAATCTGCTCCTAGGTCATAAGATGCTTCGATTAAGTTTTTGTTCATTCCAGATACCGAATTATATATAGGTAATAACATAAAAGGTAAGAAAATGTAACTAGATACAAAAATGAAACTGAATGAATTAAATAGTAGACTCTGACTACCGATACCTATGTATTCTAAGAAACTATTAATTGTTCCATATTCTCCAAATAAACCTAAGAATGCATAAGTTTTTAATAAGATATTAATCCATGTTGGTAAAATTATTAGTAAAAGTAATAATTCATTATGTTTACTTTTATTAATCGCAAAAGCTAATGGATAACTAATAATTAAACAAATAAATGTAATTAAAAATGCATACCAAAAACTATATAGTGTCATAAGCACATAAGTACTACTAAAGAATATGTTATAGTTAGCTAATGTGAAATTACCATCTATATCTCTAAATGAATAATAAACGATAAGTACAATTGGAAATACTACAAAAAGTAGCATCCATAAAATATATGGAATCATAAAGAATGATCGAGTTTTTCTATTAAACATCTCTACTCCTCCTCTTCATATGATTCAAGACGAGCATCAAATTCTTCTTCAGTTTCTCCTGGAACCATGATGTGAATTGCTTCAGGATCAAAGTTCAAACTTACAGCAGCGCCTGGTTTTGCTTGTTTTGTTGAATGAACAATCCACTCATTATATTGATCATCTAAACAACAAATTTCATAGTGAACCCCTCTAAACAGTTGAGTATCAACAACTACATTAATTTTTCCTTTTTCAGCGCTTGTAATTTCCAAGTCCTCAGGTCGAATAACAACTTCTACACGTTTATTTTTATCTAATCCAGCATCAACACATTCATATTCTTTACCATAAATTTCAACTAGATAATCATCTAGCATTACTGCATTAACAATATTAGATTCACCAATGAAATCAGCTACGAAACGGTTAACTGGTTCATCATAAATATCAAGTGGTGTTCCACTTTGTTCAATTTTACCGTGATTCATTACAAAAATATAATCACTCATCGCTAAAGCTTCCTCTTGGTCGTGCGTCACATAGATAAACGTAATTCCTGTTTGTTGTTGAAGTTCACGAAGTTCATATTGCATCTCTTGACGTAATTTCAAGTCTAACGCTGATAAAGATTCATCAAGAAGAATAATTTCAGGTTCGTTAACAATAGCACGTGCAATAGCAACACGTTGTTTTTGCCCACCACTCATCTCAGTTAACTCACGTTTTTCAAATCCAGCTAAGTTTACTTGTTTTAGAGCTTTCTTTACTTTTTTCTTGATTATTTCTTTCTTTTCATTTTTTATTTTAAGTCCAAATGCTACATTCTCAAAAACATTCATATGTGGAAATAATGCATAGTCTTGGAATACAGTATTTACATGTCTTTTATTTGCTGGTAAATCATTTACTACCTTACCATCTAATAATACGTCACCTGAAGTTGGACTTAAGAATCCTCCTATTAATTTTAGGATTGTACTTTTCCCGCAACCACTAGGTCCAAGTAATGTATAGAATTTACCTTTTTCTATTTCTAAGTCAATGTTCTTTAGTACGTTATTATTACCGAAAGTCATTGATACATTTTTGAATTCAACAATATTTGCCATTTTTTTCTCCTTATAAATACGAATTAGTAGCTACTATTAACACTTCACATTCTTCATCAAATGGATTCGATAATCTATGTTCAGATGTAGCTAAAAAATAAAAACTTTCATTTGTTGAGGCTATAAATTCCTCATCTCCTAATTTTAATTTACATTTCCCCTTTAGAACATAACATAATGTTTCTGATTCTGAAGGATCAAATGTTTTGTAACTAGAATTTTTCTCTAGTTTTAAAATTAGTGATTCCATTTCCTTTTCATTTGATTCAGGAACCAACCAAGTAAGTTCGTATCCTTCATCAGTTTCTTCATAACTTGTTTGATCCTCTAAAGAATAATAAACCTTTTGGCTTGTACTTTCTTTATCAAAAAAGTCCTTAGGCGCACAACCTAAAACTTGTAATATATTAAAAAAAGTTTCCATCGATGGCGATGCTAGGTCACGTTCTACCTGGGATATATATCCCTTACTCAAGTCTGTACGTTCACCTAATTCTTCTTGGGTGAGGTTTTTTTGTATACGTAGTCTTTTTAATCTTTCACCTATAGAATACATAACTGCTCCTTTTTAGTGAAAAGTTAAAAATTGTTTATCAATATCTAACTTTTCGTTATCTATGTTTATTATTATCTAACTTACTGTAATAATTGTTTACCATTAGTAAACTTATCGTTATTTAAGTTTATTATTAGTAAACACTCTGTTTAGTATAATTAAATCACAAGTTATATATTACTATATTTTATAGTTAAAATCAAGTTAAAATTCCCTATTTTATAAAGTTTTTTTAAGTTAATTTTGCAATATTATTGTCTTCATTTTTCTTTCTTATATCATCAATTTAGTATATAATAATATTATTATCAAGAAAAGACATAATATAAGGAGTCTCAATGAAATTCAATATTACACAAACTTTCCCTACAGTAGAGAGTTACTTAAGTCAATTTTTAAAAGTTTCAAAGAAAAATATCCATACTATAAGAATGAATAATCATCACAATAAAGAATCAATTAAAATAAATTCTAATGAAGCGGAATTAAACTCACCATTAAAAGTAGGAGATATCTTAGAAGTCAACATCGACTTAGCAACTTCGAAATATAAAGAAAATTCTACAGTATCTATAACTAAAGAGTTTGAAGATGAGTACTTATTAGTTGTTTCTAAACCATTTGGTATAAAAACTCACCCAAATGATATAGAATTAGAAGATGATACATTGGTAAACTATTTAATCTCTAACTACAACTACTTAGAACCTATCCATAGACTAGATATTGATACTTGTGGATTAGTAATACTAGCCAAAACACCACTAATTAAAGCAAAACTAGATCAGATGCTTGAACAAAGACAAATTAAACGTTACTATTCTGCATTAATAAAAAATAATATTAAACCACAAACTATCAATTCAAATATAGGTAGAGATAGTAAAGAAAAGAACAAGATGGCAGTAACAAAAAATGGTAAAAATGCAATTACTAATATTCTTTCGTGCGAAAAGATAGATCAAAATAGATTTTTAGTAACAGTATCATTAGAAACTGGGAGAACACATCAAATCCGTGTTCATTTAGCCTCTAATGGAGTTGCAATTATTGGCGATAAACTTTATTCTAAAGATGGATATAAATACGATAAAATGTATTTAGGAGCATTAAAAGTTGAATTTTCACACCCAGTTACAGGACATTCAATAGCAGTTAAATCTTCTTTAGAAAAAGAATTTCTATTATAGATATAAATATAGATATAAAAGAAAAACAGATGTGCATTTTCTACACATCTGTTTAATTTTATTATTTTTTCATTTGTTTTTGAGCTTGTTTTTGCGCTTTTTGCATGTTGCTCATAACTTGGTTAATTTTTTTACGAGATGGTTTTTGTCCCATTTGACTCATCATACTCATAACCATATCTTCGTTAATTTGAGGATTTTTTTCCATGTAGTTCATGAAATTACGTCTTGCTAGGAAGAACCCTCCTACTACACCAGCAAGTAAACAAATTGCTCCAACTAAAATTGTAACTGCAGTTGCACTCATTGTTAATTTCCTTTCTTCTTAGGAGTTATATCTTCTCCGTTTTCATTAATTACTCTTGTATTATCTAATATGTTTCGCATATTAGCTTTAAAATTTTGTAAATATAGTTGTCTATATTTAGCTAATTCTTCTGATTCCTCAGCTGTTAATTCACGCTCTTTTTTTGTAGCGTTTAATGAATTAATTTTAGCAATAATTCCTGTCATTTCCATAATATTATACGCTCATTAACTCATCTTGTTTTTCTTTAGTTACTTTATCGATTTCAGCAACAAATTTATCTGTTACTTTTTGAATATCATCAGAATATCCTTTTAGATCATCTTCAGTAATTTGAGATGATTTTTCTAATTTTTTCATTGAATCCATAGCATCACGACGCACGTTACGTACTGCAACTTTAGCACCTTCTGATTCTTTACCTACTAATTTAGCAAGTTCTTTACGACGTTCTTCAGTTAATGCTGGGAACACAATACGGATTACTGTACCATCATTAGCTGGATTTAATCCTAAATCAGATGCTTGAATAGCTTTTTCGATATCTCCTAATAAAGTTTTTTCATATGGAGAAATAACAAGCATTTTTGGTTCTGGAACAGAAACACCAGCTACTTGGTTAATTGGAGTTGGTACACCATAGTAATCAACTGTTAATCTATCTAAAACAGCAGCACTAGCTTTTCCAGCTCTAATTGATGCTAATTCACGACGTAAACTAGCAATAGCTTTTTCCATTCTTTCGTTTAAATTATTCATAATTTGTTCAGGCATAATTGTAAACTCCTAGTATAAATTTTATTCTATAATTGTTCCTAATTTAGAATCAGAAACAACTTTAACAATGTTATCTGCTTCATCTATTGAAAAGACAATAATTGGCAGGTGGTTATCCATACAGAATGTAATTGCTGTAGAATCCATAATTGTTAAACCTTTGTTCATAATATCCATGTATGATAACTTATCATATTTTGTTGCTGTACTATCAAGTTTAGGATCAGCAGAGTAAACACCATCTACTCCATTTTTACCCATTAAGATAGCTTCTGCACCTATTTCTTTTGCACGTAAAGCTGCTGTAGTATCTGTTGAGAAGTATGGATTACCTATACCAGCTGCAAAGATAGCAACACGACCTTTTTCTAAGTGTCTAATTGCACGTCTTCTGATATAAGGTTCAGCCATTGCTTTCATCTCTACCGAAGTTAATACACGTGTATCAACACCTTTTTGCTCTAATGAATCTTGTAATGCTAATGAGTTCATAACTGTAGCTAACATTCCCATTGAGTCAGCTGTAGCACGTTCCATCCCTAGTTCCTCACCAGTTTTACCACGCCAGATGTTTCCACCACCAACAACGATTGCAACTTCTACCCCTTGTTTTACTACTTCAACGATTTGAGAAGTTATTTTATTAACAACTTCAGAATCAATACCAAATCCTTTTCCACCTGCTAGTGCTTCACCACTAAGTTTATATAAAACTCTTTTATATTTAGTAGCCATTTTTATCCTCCTAATATATTACAGACATTATTGTTTCTACTATATTAATTTTTTAAAAAAGCACACACAAGAAGTGTGTGCTTAACCTCTTTTAATAGTATATATTAAATAGAGAATTATTATTTGCTAGCGTTAACTTGGCTCATTACTTCTTCAGCAAAGTTATCTTCTTTTTTCTCGATACCTTCACCAACTTCGTAACGTACGAATTTAGCAAGTTTTCCACCTTTTGATGCTACGAATTTTTCAACAGTGAAACTATCGTCTTTAACGAATTTTTGTTTAACAACTGTGATTTCTTCTAAGAATTTGTTAATTCTACCAACGATCATTTTTTCAACGATGTTAGCTGGTTTTCCTTCGTTTAATGCTTGCTCAGTTAATACTTTTTTCTCGTGCTCAAGTACACCAGCTGGTACTTCGCTTTCGTCTAAGTATTTAGGAGCTAAAGCAGCGATGTGCATTGCAACATCTTTAGCTGCTTCTTCATCTGTGCTTCCTTCAACAAGAGTAAGAACACCGATTCTTCCTCCCATGTGAGAGTATGCACCAAATGCATCAGCATCTGTTTTAGAAACAACTTCAAATCTTCTTAATGAAAGTTTTTCACCAATTGTAGCGATTCCTTCGTTAATTACTGCTTCAACAGTTCCACCTTGAGCTTCAACTTGAAGAGCTTCTTCTAAAGTTTTTGGTTCAGCTGCTAAGATAGCTTCTGCAACATTTTTTACTAAAGCAACGAATTTTTCGTTTTTAGCAACGAAGTCAGTTTCTGAGTTAATTTCTAAGATAACAGCTTTGTTACCTTTAACTTCGATGTAAGAAAGACCTTCTGCAGCGATTCTGTCAGCTTTTTTAGCTGCTTTAGCGATACCATTTTCTCTTAGGTAGTCGATTGCTGCATCGATATTTCCATCAGTTTGAGTTAGTGCTTTTTTACAGTCCATCATACCAGCACCAGTACGTTCTCTTAATTCTTTTACCAAACTAGCTGTAATTTGTGCCATTTTGATTTGCCTCCGTTATTTTATTTTTATATTTTTAATTATTTATTATCTTTAGATTATTCTTCTGTTGCTTCTACTTCTTTTACGAAAGCTTCTTCAGTTTCTTCAATGTTTCCTTCGTTGTAAGCTACAAAAGCGTCTGCCATTTTAGCTGTTAATAATTTAACTGCACGGATAGCATCGTCGTTTGCAGGTATTACGTAATCTACGTCATCTGGATCACAGTTTGTATCTACGATACCAACTACAGGAATTCCTAATTTTTTAGCTTCAGCAATAGCGTTGTGCTCTTTCTTAGGATCTACTACGAAGATTGCATCTGGCATACCTTTCATTTCACGAATTCCACCTAGGAATTTGTTTAATTTATCGTATTCTTTTCTTAATTCGATAACTTCTTTTTTAGGTAATACTTCGAAAACTCCATCAGCTTCCATTTTTTCGATTTCAGCGATTCTGTCAATACGTCCTTTAATAGTTTTGTAGTTAGTTAAAGTTCCTCCTAACCAACGGTGATTGATGTAGTATTGACCACTTCTTTCAGCTTCTTCTTTAATAGCATCTTGTGCTTGTTTTTTAGTACCTACGAATAACATTTTTCCGCCTTGATCAGCAACTGATTTTACGAACTCGTATGCTTCATCAACTTTCTTAACTGTTTTTTGTAAGTCGATAATGTAGATACCGTTTCTTTCTGTGAAGATGTATTTGTCCATTTTAGGGTTCCATCTTCTTGTTTGGTGACCGAAGTGTACACCAGCTTCTAATAATTGTTTCATTGAAATAACTGCCATAGTTATTTTCCTCCTTGGTTTTTTCCTCCGACACTCTCTAAGCTTACTGCAAACATAAATGCACCGAGCAGCTACTCAAATGTCGTGTGTTATATTTTTGTTGATTTTTACTCAACTTTATTAATTATATAGCAAAAATAATCAAAAATCAAGTGTTTTGTTGGAGTTTTTACTTATAATTACTATATTTAATATCAATATAATTTGATTAATTTTAAATTGTTTATTCTATATATTTATTGTAGAAATATTTATTAATTTTTCATTAATCAAAATAATTTCGTTTAACATCTTGATTTTTTCATTAAGTAGTATTATAATCTATTAGAACGTAATAATTACGAATAACGGAGGAATATTACAAATGAATAAATTTTTTAAACTAATTTCAATTGTTGCTGCATTCACACTACTATTAGTCGGATGTTCAAGCAAAACAAATTCTGGAGCTTCAAACTCTGGAAGTAAAACTAAAATTGTTACTTCAGTAAACTTTTATGCAGAAGTAGCTAAGAGTATTGCAGGAGATAAAGCAGAAGTTTCATCTATTATTACTTCAACTTCAGTTGATCCTCATGATTTCGAACCAACAGCTCAAGATGCTAAAGCTGTAGCTGATGCCAACATTGCTATTTTAAACGGTGGCGGTTATGATTCATGGTTTGAAAAACTTACTGCAAATAGTAAAGACATTAAAAAAATTGATGGTGCTAAACTACTAGGACTTAAAGATGGAGATAATGAACACATTTGGTATAATCCTGAAGTAATGAGTAAAGTTGCTGACGAACTTACTAAAGAATTATCAGAAAAAGATTCTTCTAATAAAGATTTCTACGAAAAAAATAGAGATAACTATAAAAAGGAACTTACTAAAATCACTGATAAAATTAATTCATTAAAAGAAAAAGCAAATGGAAAATCAGTATTAACAACTGAACCAGTTTTTGAATATGCAGTAGATGCATTAGGATTCAAAACTAGTGACCAAGTAAAAAAATTAGCTCAAGCTACTGAAGAAGGTAATGACCCTGCTCCACAAGATTTAAAAGCTATTCAAGAACAAATTAAATCTAAACAAATTTCATTAATCATCAACAATGTTCAAACTACTAACAAAACAATCGAAGGTTTAATTAGCTTAGCTGAACAAAATAAAGTACCAGTACTTAATGTAACTGAAACACAACCTGATGGTAAAACATATATCGAATGGATGTTAGATCAATATAATAAACTAGAAGAAATCTTAAATGGTGGTTCTGGTGAAAAAGCTTATCATGTTGAAGGTGCTGATGAAGGTCACTCTCATGACCACGGTCACGAAGGTCATTCTCATGAAGGACACTCTCACGGAGATAAAGACAAAGATCATGACCACGATCACGAAAAAGAACATAAACATTAATAAGAAGATTAGAAATTAGTCTTCACATATTATAAATATGTAGTATAATATAAAGAAGAGATTCTAAATCGTATCTCTTCTTTTTTATATTCGAAATATAACAAATAAAAATTTTAATAATTTAGGAGATTTTATGACTGAACTTAATATAAAAAATCTCACTTATTCAATAGGAGATAAAACAATTTTAGACAACATTTCTTTTTCTGTATCTTCAGGAGAGGTTGTCGCTGTTGTTGGGAAAAACGGTGTTGGTAAAACAACATTATTAAACAATATACTTGAAAAATTAAATAAAGCTAATGAGATTACTCTTGTAGGAGAAAACCCAACTCTTGGTTATGTCCCTCAGTTTCGACAAATTGATGAAGAACTTCCTTTATCTGCTGCTGACTTTGTATCCCTACCTATTCAAAAAGGATTTCTTCCATGGCTTAGTAAAAAAGAAAAAGAAAGTATAAAGAATGCATTATCTTTAACAAATTCTATAAAACTAGAAAATAAATCTATAGGTACTCTTTCGGGTGGTGAAAAACAACGTGTTTTCTTAGCTCAAGCATTAGTAAACAAACCAAACTTGCTACTTCTTGATGAGTTTACATCTAACCTAGACAAAACTAGTGAAGTTGAATGTATGACGTTAGTTAAAGAAATTACAAAAAAAGAAAACATTATTACTCTTTGTATAACTCATGAACTTTCACTTTTAGATGAAAAATATGTTGATAAAATACTATACCTAGAAGAAGGTTGCTTCAAATTTATCAGTATAGCGGACTATAACAAAGAGAAGAATACACTAAAACTTTGTAAACACTATGTAGGAGATAACAACCATGTTTAATTATGATTTTATGCAAAATGCCTTTATAGCCGGTACAATCGTTGCAATAATGGCAGGATATATAGGTGTGTTTGTAATGGCAAGAAATATGTCATTTATCTCTCACACTCTATCGCATGTCGGATTCGCAGGAGCAGCATTTGCCGTTTTCTTAGGTATAAATCCAATTTACGGACTATTAATTTTTACTGTTACAATGTCTTATCTTGTAGGACATTTAAGTGTAAAAGCATTTAGGAGAGAAGCAACAGTTAGCGTAATGTTAGGTATATTCTTAGGTTTAGGATTATTATTCTTATCACTAACTCCAAAAAGTACAAGTTACGTTAACAATATACTATTTGGTAGTGTCGTTTCAATTACGAGAGACGATGTAAAATTAATATTTAGTTTAGCACTTGCTGTAATACTACTACTTTCTATCTTCTATAGAAAAATCAAATTCGATTCATTTGATGCAATTGGAGCAAAGGCACTTGGACTTAATGGAAAATTTATATCGATATTTTTCTTAGTTTTACTTTCAGTTGCAACAAGTATTACAGTACCAGTAGTAGGAGCATTATTAATGTTTGTTCTTCTAACTGTTCCAGCCAGCGCAGCTAGATATCTTACCAATAAGGTTGGACTTATGATCTTTATCTCAATTTCATTTGCACTTATTGGGACTTGGGCAGGGATTACACTTTCTTACTATACTTCCCTACCTACTACATTCTTCATTGCAACAATAGAAGCACTCTTCTACTTTGCTAGTTTAGGATACTATAACCTTAAGAGAAAGTAATATGATTCAAATAAATCGCTGGGAGTGACTCAAAAATCGTGATTTCGTAGAAATAGATTTTGTCGAGTCACCCCCGCACAGTTTATTAGATAGCTAAAAAGCTTTTATAAAGCGAATTTAGATATCAATAAACCACTGCATCTATGAGTTCTCATGTAAACTATTTTTAAAATCTAGTACTTTTGGGTCAGTCACAGCAGTTTTTAATTGCCCTTCTAAAATACTTTTATCACATAAAAATACCCTAGTTTCATTTCTAAAACTAGGGCTTCTTTATTATCTAGGTTTCACTGAATTTCTAATTCTTTCGTATGCACCTGGTTCAACTTTATCTAGAGAATTTCTAATAATCTCTAAAGTTTTGTTGTAACGATACTCTCTATAATATTGTTCAGCAACAGTTAATTGTTGGTGGAATTCAACATTATCCTTTCTGTATCTATTTGCATAACGAATAAGTTTTTCGATTAACTCGATATCAGTAAGAATGTTATTAACTTCTGATGCATAAATATCAAGTGATTCTTCAGCTTCAGCAACTGCACGTTTTAATAAATCGATATTAATAGGTTCTTTTTTAAGCTCCTCTAATGCATATCTATAACTGTCAGTTACATCTTTATATAAAACGATGAATCTATCACTAAATCCTGGAACACGTGAATTATCCAATTTACGTTTAATAACTTCTTTTTCTTGATTGATGAAGATAAGTTTTTCACGAGCGTGACCTTCTTCTTCACGAAGACTTGTTAGATATCTAGAATAGTTTGTTTGATCTTCTTCGATTTTTTCTAATCCTTGACCTAATAGTTCTACTTTCTCTTTCAAGTCTTTATAGTTTAATTTTGGTTGATTATTAATATATACATCTATATCATGTTTAACATCAAGTAAATCACTAAGTTCATCATAGTAGTTAGCAACCATTTCTTCATCTTTTTGATAGATTTGATATCTATTTTTGATTTCTTGAATATTATTATATAGAGCTTCATTTAGTTTATCTTGTAATTCAAGTTTATTTGTGATTTCTCTATAATTTTCTTCAATGTATTTTTTATAATCAAGTTCTTTTTTAAGATCATTAGAAACTTCATCGATAACATCATAGATACCATCAAGAATATTTTCTATTAAATCTATATCACCAGATTTAACTTTTTCACGTGCATCGCTAAGTTGCCATACACTACTTTCAATTTTACTTGAAATTTCTAAATGATTAAGTTTAAATCCTTTTTTCTCCATTTCCTCAACTTTTAGTCTTAATGACTGAATTTGAGCTGGACAAGTTTTTTCAATTTCTTTTAACAGGTCAGGTAAAACTTCCATTCTTTCTTTAAGATCATCTATTAATTCTTTAACAGAATTAATTTTTTCTTGAGCTTCTAGGTATTTACCAGTTGATGTTAAAAGTTTGAAATCATCAAGCTGTGGTGCAATTTCTTTGATACTTTGTTCAAATTGTTCTGCTGCAGCCCCGTATTGATGACGTTTAGCTAATAGTTCTCTATTAAGCTCTTTGTACTCAACTACGATTTCTTCATATAGTTCTCTATTTCTAGGTTCAACTTCTGTTAATTCTTTAATTTCTCTTCTAATTCCAGCAATTCTATCTTTAATATTAGCAATTAATTCACCACTATTCATAATTACTTCATCAGCACGTTTGAAATTAAATTTATCAATATAAGTTTCAGCACTATAAAGATCTCTGTCAAGTTCTTCAATATCGATGCTTTGAATTTCGTACCATTCACTTTCCCATTGAGAATAAAGTTTTTCAGCTTTACCAGCAATTTCTAGTGCTTTTACCTTTTTCAAATCATCAGATAGTGTTTCTCTTTCTAGCTCATCTTTCATAACTAAAAGAGGGTATAAATCTTGTTTTTTCCTATTTCTAAAGACGAATAGAGCTACTACTCCTCCAAGAACAAGGATACACACAAATAAAAATATATATGTCATATATCTTCCCCCTGAATGTTTTATTTAATTGTTTACGTTTATTAATACAATAACCTAACAAAATTATACCATTTTTATCACAAAAAACAAAGCGTTTCAGTAATTTTTTTAAATTTTTTTCAATTTTTCTTATTAATAAAATCTCTAAGTATTTTTAACAAATTTTTTGTCATCTACTAATTTCCTTTAATAATCTTCATTTTTAAACAATATAAAAATTTTTATTATAAGTATACTATTCTTATCACTTTATTTTTTTTCATATTTATGCGAAAATATACTAAAGTTTTTAAAAGAGGTATATTATGAATATAGTAGAAAATAAACAATTATTTATTGAACAAGCAACGGCATTAGTTTATGGTGAAGAAAACCTAGTAACAAATCTATCAAATCTTTCAGCATTGTATAAAGAATATTTACCGAATACAAACTGGGTTGGATTTTACTTATTAGATGAAAAAAATAACAATCTAGTTCTTGGCCCATTTCAAGGTAAAGTAGCATGTACTCGCATTCCATTTAACAAAGGAGTTTGCGGACACTGCTTCACTACTCGTGAAACTACATACGTTGAGGATGTTCATAAATTTCCAGGCCATATTGCATGCGATAGTGCAACAAACAGTGAACTAGTAGTGCCTATCATTCAAAATGATAAAGTAGTAGCTTTACTAGATATTGATTCTATTGAATTTAATAGATTCTCTAAAGAAGAAGTAGCAGCTTTCAGTGAAGTAACTAAACAAGTTTTTGAAAAAATTAATTTTTAAGAATAATATTAAAGGAGATATACCAATGCAGTATATCTCCTTATTTTTTATTAGTCTATTATACCTTTGAATCTTAGGTAGTTTTCGTAATCCATCTCTTTGTTAATTGCACCTTCAGGTGTTAATTCAATTACTCTATTCGCAATTGTTTGAATAAATTCATAGTCATGAGATGTAAAGAATACAGAACCTTTGAAAGCAATAATACCTTCATTGACTGCTGTAATAGATTCTAAGTCAAGGTGGTTTGTAGGTTCATCTAATAGAATTACATTAGCTTTTGATAACATCATCTTAGACAACATACAACGCATTTTTTCCCCTCCTGATAATACGTGTGCACGTTTAAGTGCTTCTTCACCAGAGAATAACATTCTTCCTAAGAATGAACGTAAGTATGCTTCACTTTCTTCTTCAGGAGAAGCATATTGGCGAAGCCACTCTACTAATGAAAGTTTTAATCCTTCAAAGTATTCAGAGTTATCTTTTGGCATATAACTTCTAGAAGTTGTAATACCCCATTTAACTGTTCCACTATCAGGTTCCATTTCACCAGCAAGAATTTTTAGTAATGTAGTTTTAGCAACTTCATCTCCTAATAAAATAACTTTATCATTAGGATTTACTGTAAAGCTTACATTACTTAATACTTCTTTACCTTCTACAGTTTTGCTTACACCTTCAACAATAAGTAAGTCATTTCCGATTTCACGATCTGGTGTGAAACGAACGTATGGATAACGACGGCTACTTGGTTTAATATCATCAAGAGTAATTTTATCAAGCATTTTCTTTCTACTTGTTGCTTGTTTAGATTTTGAAGCATTTGCAGAGAATCGTGCGATAAATTCTTGTAATTCTTTAATTTTTTCTTCTTTTTTCTTGTTATTATCTTCTGCCATTCTTCTAGCAAGTTGACTAGATTGATACCAGAAGTCATAGTTACCAACATAAAGTTGAATTTTACCAAAGTCTAAATCACAAATATGTGTACAGATATTATTTAAGAAGTGACGGTCGTGGCTGACTACGATAACAGTATTCTCAAAGTTAATTAAGAACTCTTCTAACCACTTAATTGCACTAATATCAAGACCGTTGGTAGGCTCATCCAGTAGAAGTACATCTGGATTACCGAATAATGCTTGTGCTAAAAGAACTTTAACCTTGATAGCATTATCTAACTCTCCCATTAACATATCGTGAAACTCTACAGAAATTCCTAAACCTTCAAGAAGTTGAGCCGCATCACTTTCTGCAGTCCATCCATCCATTTCAGCAAACTCACCTTCAAGTTCAGCTGCAATGATTCCATCTTCTTCAGTAAATGGATCTTTCATGTAAATTTCATTTTTACGGTTCATTACATCCCAAAGACGCTCATGTCCCATCATTACAACATCGATAACTCTATTCTCTTCATATGCGAAGTGGTTTTGACGAAGTACAGCAAGACGTTCACCTTTTCCTAAAGAAACGTGCCCTTGTTGTGAATCAATTTCACCAGATAATAATTTTAAAAATGTTGTTTTACCTGCTCCATTTGCTCCGATTAACCCGTAGCAGTTACCATTTGTAAATTTTATATTTACATCTTCAAATAATTTTCTATCTGCAAAACGTAAACCTAAATTCGTTACTTGTAACATTCTTTTCTCCTTTAAATACTATTTTACTAAATACCTTGAATACAAGTAAATGATTCAAAGTTTGCTCACTTAATATAGTTGAAACTTATAAATCCTCATATTCATAACCAATCAACTATACTGGGGCGACCCAGTAAATACAATTCTTATAAACTATATTTAACGAGTCGCTCCTCTAATTTAATTATTCTTCGTCTTTTTCCTTTTTACTAACACTAGCTATTAAGCTTTCAATGTGTAACGCATATTCAGCTGTAGTGTCATATTGGAAAATAAGTTCAGGAAATTTTCTAATTTTAATTTTTTTAGCAACTTCACTTTTTACGAAACCTTTAATTTTTTTAAATGCTTCTTTTGTTTTTTCTTTTTCACGTTCTCCACCTAAAACAGTGTAGAATACTTTTGCTTGAGAATAATCTCCTGTTAAAGCAACTTCTGTTACAGTAACAAATCCTAAATCATGATTTTTTACTTTTGTAGCTAAGACATAAGTAATTTCTTTTTTAATTTGTTCTGCAAGTCTGTTAACTCTTAGTTCTGACATAAAGTTTGCCTCCTATTTTTTAACTTCTTCCATGATGTATACTTCAAAGACATCTCCTTCTTTAATATCATTGAAGTTTTCTACAGTCATACCACATTCATAACCGCTTTGTACTTCTTTAACATCATCTTTAAATCTTCTTAATGTATCAATTTCACCTTCGTAAATTACTACACTATCACGAATTACACGTACTTTACCATCACGTGATACTTTACCTTCAGTTACGTAAGCACCAGCAATTGTACCAATTTTTGATACTTTGTATACTTGACGTACTTCTGCAAGTCCGATAACTTTTTCTACGAATTCTGGATCTAATAATCCTGTCATCGCAGCTTCAATTTCTTCAATAACTTTGTAGATAATACTGTGAAGACGAATATCTACTTGCTCTGTTTGAGCCATTTGTTTAGCATTATTATCAGGACGTACGTTGAATCCAATAACTACAGCGTTTGATGCTACTGCTAATGTAATATCAGATTCATTAATCGCACCAACACCAGTGTGGATGATACGTACATTAACACCTTCAACATCAATTTTAGCTAATGACATAGCCAATGCTTCAACTGAACCTTGAACGTCTGCTTTAATAATAATGTTAAGGTCTTTCATTTCACCTTGTTTCATTTGTTCAAATAATGTATCTAATGATACAGCTGAGTTAGCTTGACGAGTAGTTTCAATATATTGTTGTTGACGTTTTTCACCGATTTGACGCGCTGTTTTTTCATCTCCAAATACTACGAAACGATCTCCAGCATTAGGAACATCTTGTAAACCAGTAATCTCTACAGGAGTAGATGGTTTAGCAGTTTGGATATTTTTACTACGGTCATTAATCATAGCACGAACACGTCCGAACGTGTTACCAACTACTAAAGGATCTCCAACATTTAAGCTACCATTTTGTACTAGTAATGTTGCTACTGCTCCACGACCTTTATCAAGTTTCGCTTCGATAACTGTACCTAAAGCTAAACGATTCGGATTAGCTTTTAATTCTTGCATTTCAGTTACTAATAAGATATTTTCTAATAATTCATCAATACCCTCACCTTTAAGAGCTGAGATTGGTACGAAGATTGTATCTCCACCCCATTCTTCTGAGATTAGTCCGTATTCTACTAATTCATTCATAACTCTATCTGGGTTTGCTTGAGGTTTATCCATTTTGTTTACCGCAACAATAATAGGTACATCAGCTGCTTTAGCGTGGTTAATAGCTTCAATAGTTTGAGGCATTACACCATCGTCTGCTGCTACTACTAAGATAGTTACGTCCGTAATTTTAGCTCCACGTGCACGCATTGTTGTGAAGGCTGCGTGACCCGGTGTATCTAAGAAAGTAATCTTCTTATCTTTAGCACGTACTTGATAAGCACCAATGTGTTGTGTGATACCACCTGCTTCACCGGCTGTAACACGTGAATTTCTGATAGTATCTAGTAATGTTGTTTTACCGTGGTCAACGTGTCCCATAATTGTAACGATTGGAGCACGTTCTTTAAGATCTTTATCTGCATCTTCAACTTCGAAGTAAAGATCTAAGTCTTCTTTATTAATCTCAACTTCTTCTTGGATTTCTTTACCATAATCCATAGCGATTAACTCGATTTGCTCTAAAGTAAGAGACTGGTTAATATTCGCCATAATTTTTAGTTCCATAAATAATTTTTTAATAAGTTCAGTCGAACCTACATTTAAAACTTCTGATAATTCACCAACAGTCATTCCATCTTTAACTAAAATAGTATCTTCTGAGATAGTTTCTTCAGATGGTGCTTCAATAATAGCTGGTTGTTGTTTTTGAGATTTTTTGACTTTCTCTTTTTTTATTTTTTTCTTCTTGTTTTTTTTACCTTCATTATTTGAAGATTGTTCATTTTCTGTAACTTTTTCTTGTTTTTTGAAAACACTATCTAGCTTAGCTAACCCCTCTTCTGTTAACATTGACATGTGATTAGATACTTCAATATTAGCATCTTTTAAAACTGTAATAAGGTCTTTTGATTGTTTTCCTACTTCTTTAGCGTACTCATAAATTCTGACTTTTTTCATTACTGTTTTCCTCCTTCTTCTAATAATTGTTTGAATTTTTTTATAAATCCATCATCAGTTATTCCAACAGCTACACGATTATCTCTTCCAATCGCTATGCTTATATTTTCAATCGTTGAAAATTCGATACATTGAACATTATAGAAATTAGCCTTGTCTGTTAATTTCTTTTTAGTATTCATACCGCAATCTTCAGCAATAACTAACAATTTGATTTTATTATTTTTTAAATTTTTTGTGATTAAATCTTCACCTGTAATAAGTTTACCTGCTCTTTGCATTAAACCTAATAAATTATATGCTTTTATCATTATTTTTGTGGAATTGACTTTCTATAAATTAATCTAATTACTTCGTTATAGATAGGTTCCATAACTTCCGGTGATGCAGAGAAAAATTTCTCTAATTGTTTCTTTTCTTGTGCAGCTTTAATAACTTCTAAATCTGAAACTACATACGCACCACGACCTGCTTGTTTACCTGTAGGGTCAACAGAGATTTCTCCTTCTTTATTTTTAACGATTCGTAATAAATCTTTCTTCGGAAACATCTCATTTGTTAAAATACATTTTCTTGTTGGTATTTTTCTTTTTTTCACAGTCAACACCTCACTATTCAGTAGCTTTTATATCGATTTTCCAACCAGTTAATTTAGCAGCAAGTCTAACGTTTTGACCTTTTTTACCAATTGCTAGAGAAAGTTGATCATCTTTCACTTTAACATTAGCGATTTTTTCTTCTTCATCAATAGTGATTTCTTCAACTTTTGCTGGTGCTAACGCATTAATAATAAATTTAACTGGATCAGCATCCCAAGTAATAATATCAATTTTTTCACCGTTTAGTTCTTCAACGATACGGTTAACACGATCACCTTTATTACCTACACATGCTCCTACAGGATCAATGTTTTTATCTTCAGCATAAACAGCTAATTTAGTTCTTTCCCCTGCTTCACGAGATACACTCTTAATTTCTACTGTTCCACTATAAATTTCAGGAACTTCGATTTCGAACAATCTTCTGATGAATTCAGGATGTGATCTAGAAGCTAATACGTGTGGCTTGCTTCCGCGACTTGGGTTATCAACTTTTGCGATGTAAACTTTAATAGGAGTTTGAGGAATGTATGTTTCACCTTTAACTCTTTCATTTTCACCTAAAATAGCTTCAATTTTTCCAAGTTTAACATAAACATATCTTGAGTCAATTCTATCTACAGTTCCAGATAAAATTTCACCTTCATGTTCTATATATTCTTTATATAAAATTTCTTTTTCAGCTTCACGAAGTCTTTGTAATAAAGCTTGTTTCGCAGCTTGCGCACCAACACGACCAAAGTCACTTGGTAAATCAACTACTTCGTAAATATCCCCAACTTCATATGCAGGATTAATTTGCAATGCATCTTCAAGTGCAAACTCAATTCTATCATCGTAAACTTCTTCAACAACATCTTTTCTAATAATAAATTTATAATCACCAGTTGCTCTGTTGAAATCTACTCTTACGTTTTTTGCAGCATTAAAATTCTTTTTATAAGCTGATAATAAAGCTAATTCAATAGCTTCTACTAGAATATCTTCTGCGATTCCTTTTTCTTGTTCAATTAATTTAATAGCTTTAAGCAAATCCTTGCTCATCTTTCTTTCTCCTTTAATAATTAAAATTTAACAGCTAATCTAATTTTAGCGATTTTACTATAGTTAATCGTTGATTTTTTTACTCTTGCTTTATCTTTATATTCAACAGTAATTTCTTCACCCTCAACAGCTAGTATATCACCATAAAACTCTTTTTGATTATCAATTTTTTCATATGTTTTAATATAAACGTGTTTACCTACAGAATTAGTTACTTCTTCAAGATTTCTAAGATCTCTTTCTATACCTGGAGAAGAAACTTCTAGATAATACTTATCACTGATGAAATCTTCTTTATCCAGCTCTTCTGCTAACTTTTCACTTAATAATACACAATCATCAAGTGATAATCCACCATCTTTATCGAAGTAAATGCGTAAGAAGTACTCAGTTCCTTCTTTTACGTATTCAACATCATAAAGAGAAAATTCCGTATTTTCTGTTTGTTTTGTTGCTATAGTTTTAACTTTTTCTACAATACTCATACAGCATACCTCTTTCTTAGTTTTTATTGCAATATAAAAGAGCGGAGAACCTTTCAAAATTCACCACCCTTTCGGTAATTTATTTCAATGTAAGTACATTATATCATATGATTTTTAAAAAATCAAATGATAACTACATTTTAGTACGAATTACTTCAATTTTGTATCCATCTGGATCTTTAATGAAGTAGTAGCTTGGCGAGAATCCTGGAAGACCTTTAAGATCTGTTACATCGTATCCAGCAGCCTTGTGTTTTTCGTATAATGCTTCTAAGTCTTCAACAGAGATAGCAATGTGACCATATCCATCCCCAAGTTCATATGCACCGTGATCATAGTTATAAGTTAATTCTAACTCATAGTTTGATCCAGGTAATGTTAGATATACTAACGTGAACTTGTATTCAGGAAAGTCTCTTTCACGACTTACTTCAAAGTCGAATGCTTCAGTATAAAATTTAACTGATTCTTTTAAATCTGCTACACGGTAGCAAGTATGCGCCATAGTTTGAACCATTTTTTTCACCTCTTAAAATTTTTTATTATAAAATTGTCCATCCAATTGCAACTGCTCCTAATCCAAGGTGTGTAGAGATAACTGGACTTATTCCATCTATATCTACAGTTACATTCGAATAATTTTCTTCGACATATTTTTTAATTTCTTCAGCTTTGTCTAATGCATCAACGTGCAGAACACACACAGTGATGTGTTCTCCTTCATGTTGTTTATAATATTCATCAAATAATTCATACATTCTTGATACAACTTTTTTATATGTACGAATTTTTTGGAAAGGTACTATCACCTTATCATCAAAATGTAGTAATGGTTTTACTTGAAGTAAACTTCCTACTACTGCTTGAGCTCCACTTAAACGACCACTACGTTGAAGGTGAGATAAATCATCTGCCATAAAGTATGCATCAGAATCTTTTTTCATCTCATTTAAAGCTGAAATGATTTCACTAGACGTTTTACCTTCTTTAATTAGTTTTGCTGCCTTAATCGCATAATATCCTTCTGGTCTACAAGAAACTTCAGAATCGAAAGGATGTACATTTAATCCATCAATCATTAATCCAGCTACAGAATATGATGAATATGTTCCGCTTATTCCACTTGATAGTGCAATAGCAATTACATCAGTATACCCTTCTTCTTTTAATTTTTCTAAGCAAGCTACAACTTCCCCAATCGCTGGTTGTGATGTTGTAGGGAAGCTATTGTTAGGATTTTTTAAGTATTCATGATATTTATCAAGTGGCATATCAATAACTTCTTTATATGAATTATTATCAATAATAAGATTTAAATAAACCGTGCGAATATCCAGTTCTTTTTTCAAATCTTCTGATAAATATGCAGTTGAATCCATAATTATTGCAATCTTTTCCACATTCTATCCAACTACCTTAAAGATAGCTTTTCCTTTCTTAGAATTTTTCGATATTATAAAGTTCAAGCTCAACCTTAGTCTCTCTACCCATAATTTCAATCATAACGTCAGCTTTATAATTGTGTAAATCTAAGTTTACAACTTTACCTTCCATGTCTACGAATGGTCCAGAGATTACGCGAACATAATCACCAACCTCAATATCAACATCAACAACATTTGATAATCCCATTTGTTGTAAAATAAAGTTAATTTCTTCTGGTAATAATGGACTAGGTTTTGAACCTCCACCATGAGATCCAACAAATCCTGTTACACCAGGAGTATTTCTAACAACAAACCAAGAATCATCAGTCATTACTAGTTCAACAAGTACATAACCTGGGAATGTTTTTCTATTTACTTCTTTTTTCTTTCCAGTTGGAGTTAAGATAGTTTCTTTTTCTTCTGGAACAACGATTCTAAAAATCTTATCTTCCATTCCAAGAGACTCAACTCTTTTTTCAATATTATCTTTAACTTTGTTTTCATAACCAGAATAAGTATGAATTACATACCATTCTTTACTTACTGTATCACTCATAATAACCTCTCTTATCTACTAAAATGTCTAATTCCAGCAGTTATTCCTAAATCAACTACGTAGCTAAATAACATTAATATTCCAACTACAATAATAACAATCAATGTTTTTCTAACAAGTTCACTAAATGTTGGCCAACTTACTTTATGCATTTCAGCAACAACATTTTTTAAAAATCTTATCATCTAATTACAAACCTCCCAAATAAATTTCTTTACTATTCTACATTTTATAAATTATAACATAGTATAATATATAAGTCTATATATCTATAAAAAATAATGCATTCTTGTTCAATATATTATTGTATCATTATTTCATAAACATTTCAATTAAATATAATCTCAAAAAGTACTAAATATTGTTAAATTTATTTAGCTAGTAAATCGTAAGCGGCAGTTAATGTATTTCTCATTAACATTGTGATTGTTAAAGGTCCTACCCCTCCTGGAACAGGAGAAATATAAGAAACCTTATCAATAAATTCATCTAGATTTACATCTCCAACTAACTTACCATCTTTATAGTTATTTCCTACATCGATAATAGTACATGTTGGTTTTACTTTTTCTTTTCCACTTAAGAAATGCGCAGCTCCAACACAGCTAACAATAATGTCAGCTTGTTCGATTAAAGATTCTAAATCTTTAGTTCTAGAGTGAGCTGTTATTACAGTTGCATTATTTTGTAAAAGTAAAGTTGAAATTGGTTTACCAACAATATTACTTCTACCTATTACTAATGAAAGTTTCCCAGAGATTTCTTCTCCAGTTGATTTAATCATCTCTAAAATCCCGAGTGGAGTACATGGTATAAGTTTAGCTTCTCCAATTACTAATTTACCTACATTAATTGGATGAAATCCATCAACATCTTTATCCGGACTTACAGCATTTAATACTTTTTCAGCATCAATATGTCTTGGTAATGGTAATTGCACTAAAATTCCATGAACTTTTTCATCTTTATTTAATTTTTCAATTTCAGTTAATAAATCATCAGTAGAAATTTCCTCAGGTAATTCTATTTTTATTGAATTAATATTATTTTCAATACAAGCTTTATGTTTAGAATTAACATAACTTCTTGACGCTTTATTATCTCCGACTAACACAACCGCAAGAGTTGGTTCAATCCCTTTTTCTCTTAATGCAGTTGCTTCGTCTTTAATCTCTCCTCGCAATTTCTTTGCAAGTTCAGTCCCACTAATGATTTTTGTCATTCTTTGTTCCTCTTTTTATTTTTAATTTCGATTGATTTTCTGTCCCGTTTAATAATCTTTTTATATTCTTTTTATGCATATAAATTACAAATACACACATAACCATCATAACCCATTTATCAATACCAGCTTCAAAGAAACCAAGATAACCTATTGCTGTTAAGCTTATTAGAATACTTCCTAATGAAACATAACCAGTTAAAAATAGTGTTGAAAAGAATATAGCTAATAATAATAAACTTAACATTGGATAAAGGAAGATAAACACTCCTGATCCTGTAGCTACCGCTTTTCCACCTTTGAAGTTTGCAAAGATAGGAAACACATGCCCTATCATTGCAAAAGCTCCAAATATTGATAGATAATCAACTCCACCAAGCAGCAAAGTTGGAAGAAATGTTGCTATTATCCCCTTAGAAACATCACAGATAAACACTGTTACTCCAGCTTTCTTACCAAGACATCTGAATGTATTTGTCGTTCCTAAGTTTCCACTTCCTAATGTTCTAATATCAGTATTATAAAATACTTTTCCTACGATTAATGCAAATGGTATAGAACCAATTACATAAGCTAAAATGCAAAATAATATTATTTGTGTAATCATAGACTACCTACCTAATAATTGCTCCGTACGCTGTAAGTGCAGCAAGTACATTTTCATGAACCGCTGTTACTTCTTCATCTGTTAAAGTTTTTTGTTTATCGCTATAAGTAATAGTTAGAGCTAATGATTTTTTACCTGCTAATAATTCAACACCAGCATATAAATCGAATAGTTCTACATTAGTAATAAGCTTACTATTTACAGATTCGATTACATTATAAATATTTTGATATTCGTCTTTAACATCAACTAACATAGCTATATCACGTGTAATTTCAGGATATTTCGTTACTTCTTCATATTTAGGTTTAACTTTACTTTCTGAAATCACATCATCTAAATTAATTTCAAATACATAAGTAGTATTTAGACCAAGTTTATCAGCAACTTGTGGATGAACCTCTCCGATGAAACCAATACGTTTTTCTCCTAAGTATACTTCAGCAAAACGTCCTGGGTGCATTCCTTCAAGATTAGATTTTTTGTATGTAACTTTTTCTTCTAATCCTAAACGTTCAAATACAACTTCTAGGTATCCTTTAGCTGCGAAGAAGTCTAAAGCACTGCTTTCTTTAAGCCATTTAGTTGCTCTTTCTTCCCCAGTTAACGCAGCACTTAAATATAATGTTTCTTTCGGTTGAATATTGTCATCACCACTTCCGAAGAATACACGACCAATTTCTAATAATTTAAGGTCTTTTTGTTTTCTAGCCACATTGTATTGAACTGTATTTAATAATCCCGGAACTAAACTTTGACGTAAAGTCGAGTGAGTTTCAGTCATAGGCATTAATAATCTTACTTTATGGTGATTTTCTAAAGTATATTGAGTTGCTTCTTCTTCAGATACTAATGAGTAATTAATTGTATCATTAAATCCTAAGCTAGCATATACTCCACGTAAATCACGTACCATTCTTTGAGAATAAGTTAAACCACCTTTAGTAGTTTTAGAGAATTTTGGTAATGTTGATGCTAAATTATCGTATCCGTAAATTCTAATAACTTCTTCTACTAAATCTTGTTTAATTGATATATCTGGTCTTCTAGTAGGTACTTTAACTACTAAGTTATCTCCTGAAACTTCTACTGTAAAGCTTAATCCTTCTAGAATTGCTACGATTTCTTCAGTAGTTAAAGTTATACCAAGATAATTATTGATATAAGAAGTAGTAATTTCTACAACTTTCTCTTTTTCTTTATTTATGATACCAACAGAACTTTCAACTACTGCATTTGGACATAATTCTAAAATTAATTCTACCGCACGAGCAAGTGCTGCTTTTTGCATATTTGGATCAATTCCTTTTTCAAATCTTGCAGAAGAATCACTTCTTAAACCATGTGCTGCTGAAGTACGACGCACTGATGTAGGATTGAAATACGCAGATTCTAAAATAATGTTTTTAGTTTTTTCACTTACTTCTGTATTTTTACCACCCATTACTCCACCAAGAGCAATAGTACGAGTTCCATCTGTAATTACTAAGTCTGTTGTTTGTAATTTTCTCTCTTCTCCATCAAGAGTTTCAAGAACTTCACCTTCTTTAGCGTCACGAACTACAATTTTATCTCCTACTAAATCTTTATCGAAAGCATGCATTGGTTGACCAAATTCTAAAAGTACATAGTTTGTAATATCTACGATGTTGTTGATTGGACGAATACCAGAATTCATAAGTCTTGTTTGTAACCATAATGGAGAATCTTTAACCTCTACATTTTTAACAACTTGACCTACATAGTTTCTACAAGAATCACTTTCAATAGAAACTTGTAATGAAGTTGCTTCATAGTTTTCTTCTTTTTCAACATCTTTAAAATCAACTTTATTATTATATAAAGCACCTAATTCATAAGTAAGACCACGCATACTAAGTGCATCAGCTCTGTTTGGAGTAATTGAAAGATCTAAGATATAGTCATTTAACCCTAATACTTCAACAACATCAGAACCAAGTTCTTGTTCAGTTTCAAAAACATAGATTCCTTCTTGATAGTTTTTAGGAACAACACTTTTACTTAATCCTAATTCACCTAATGAACAAATCATACCTTGTGATTCTACACCACGAAGTTTAGCTTTTTTAATTTTAATTCCTGGTAATTTTGCTCCAACTTTAGCAACAATTACATATTGTCCTGCATCAACATTTGGTGCACCACAAACTATCTGTAAGTTTCCTTCTTCACCAATGTTAACTTGACATACGTTTAATTTTTCAGCATCAGGGTGTTTTTCTTTAGATTCAACATATCCAACTACTACACCAGAAATCTCTTCTGCTAAATATTCAACACCTTCTACTTCAATACCACCACGAGTGATTTTTTCAGCTAATGCATTAGCATTATCTTCAACATTTGTATATTGTTTTAACCAATTATAACTTACTAACATTACTACCTCCTATTAATCGTTTCTATCACTATTGAATTGTTGTAAGAATCTTACGTCATTTGTATAGAAACTTCTAATATCGCTAATACCATATTTTAACATCGCAACACGTTCTGGTCCCATTCCAAAGGCAAATCCAGTATAAACTTCTGGGTCAAAACCAGCCATTTTAAGAACATTAGGATGCACCATACCTGCACCTAAAATTTCAAGCCACTTAATGTTTTCTTCATCATCCTCGTTACCCCAAGATACATCAACCTCTACAGATGGTTCAGTAAACGGGAAGAAACTTGGACGTAGACGGATTTTTTTGTTTTCTCCGAATACAGCTTTAATAAAGTGTTCTAAAGTTCCTTTTAAATCACTAAAAGTAATATTTTTATCAACTACTAATCCTTCAATTTGTGTAAACTGATGAGAGTGTGTAGCATCATCATTATCACGACGGAATACTTTACCAGGGCAAATAATCTTGATTGGTCCCTCACCATTAGCTTTTAACATTTCACGAGCTTGAACAGGTGAAGTTTGCGTTCTCATTAACAATTCATTTGTAATATAAAATGAATCTTGCATATCACGAGCTGGGTGGTCTTTTGGTAAGTTTAACATTTCAAAGTTAAATTTATCAGTTTCAACCTCTGGACCTTCTGCAACAGAATATCCCATTGAAATAAAGATTTCTTCAATTTCTTTAATAATTTTGTTTAATGGATTTAATCCACCTAATTGTACTTTTTTACTAGGTAGAGTTACATCAATTTCCTCACTTGCTAATTTTAATTCTAATGCAGCTTTAGCTAGTTCTGCTTTTTTCTCTTCTAAACTATTGTTAATAAAAGTCTTAACTTCATTAACAAGTTTCCCAAAAGTTGGTCTTTCTTCTGGAGATAAATCACGTGCACCTTTCATAACTTCTGTTAATGCACCTTTTTTTCCTAAAAATTTAACTCTTAGGTCATAAAGTTCTTTTTCATCTTTAATTGTTTTAACTAATTCTAAATATTCTTTTCTTATATTCTCTAAAGTCATAAGTTCCTCCTTAAAAATTTAATATAAAGACATAGGTATAAGTTCTATTATTTGTCCAAAATAAAAAGCCCCTCGAGACTAACTCTCGAGGGACGAATATATCGTGGTACCACCCATATTTCAAAGCAATTCGCTTCCTTAACATGGTTTTTAACGGGCACCAACCGATTGTACTCATAATCTACTTATACAATTACTCATAAGCTGAAAATATATTCTCAGTTAGTACAACTCTTTCAGTCACGTAGTTGCTCCCTGTTAAAAACATCCAATATACCGTCTTAATCATCGTTTTTAAAAAATTTTATATTTAAAATGATAATATAAATATACTATAATGTCAACTAATAAAGCAATTTTCATTAAAAATTCTATAATTTCAAAACCACATTACGCTCTAAATATTAATTATTTAAAATTAATTATTGATTAACTGATGAATAAATATAAAAAGGTTCTTGGGATAACCAAAAACCTTTATTATATTATATTATTTTGTATATTCTTCTACTAATGCTAATACTTCTTCAGTTGTTGAACACATAATAGCTCTATCAACTAACTCTTTCATTTTTTCTAATGATAAGTTTTTGATTTGGCTACGTGCTTGAAGAATTGAAGTAGCTGACATAGAGAATTCATCTAATCCCATACCTAATAGTAATGGAATAGCTAAGCTATCTCCAGCCATTTCTCCACACATTCCAGTCCATTTACCTTCTTTGTGAGATGCTTCAATAACATTCTTCACAAGACGTAAGATTGCTGGGTTATATGGTTGGTATAAGTATGAAACTTTTTCACTCATACGGTCTGCAGCCATTGTGTATTGAACAAGGTCATTAGTACCGATTGAGAAGAAGTCAACTTCTTTAGCGAAGATGTCAGCGATAACAGCAGTTGATGGAATCTCAACCATGATACCTAATTCGATATCGTTACTTACTGCAACACCTTCAGCTACTAATTTTTCTTTTTCTTCTAAGAATAAAGCTTTAGCAGCTCTGAATTCTTGAACTGTAGCGATCATTGGGAACATTACACAAAGTTTACCGTAAACTGAAGCACGTAATAATGCTCTAAGTTGAGTTCTAAATAAGTCTTTTTCTTCTAAGCAAAGACGAATAGCTCTAAACCCTAAGAATGGGTTCATTTCTTTTGGTAAATCTAAGTATGGTAATTCTTTATCTCCACCGATATCTAAAGTACGAACAACAACAGGTTTGTCACCCATTCCTTCTAATACAGCTTTATAAGCTTCGAATTGCTCATCTTCAGTAGGTAGTTGATCACGTCCCATGTATAGGAACTCTGTACGGTATAAACCAACAGCTTCCCCTCCATTGTTATTAACACCTTCTAAATCAGCGGGTGTACCAATGTTTGCAGCTAAAAGAACTTCATGTCCATCTTGAGTTACAGATTTTTCTGTTACTAATTTAGCCCATTCAGCTTTTTGCGCTTCAAATTTAGCGTGTTTTTTCTTTAATTCAGCTGTAGTAGCTTCATCTGGATTTACGTATACAACACCTTCTAATCCATCAAGAATTAAAACATCACCATTCTTAACTTCTTCAGTAATTGTACTAGTTCCTACTACTGCAGGAATTTCTAATGATCTCGCCATGATAGCTGAGTGAGAAGTACGTCCACCGATGTTAGTTGCAAAACCTTTAACAAATTGTTTGTTAAGTTGAGCAGTATCAGATGGAGTTAAGTCTTCAGCAATAACGATTACTTCTTCATCGATTAAACTTGGATTTGGTAAATCTACACCTAGTAAGTGTGCTAAAATACGTTTAGAAACGTCACGAATATCAGCAGCACGTTCTTTCATGTAGTCATTATCCATTGCTTCAAACATAGAAACAAACATGTCTGAAGTTTCTTTTAATGCATATTCAGCATTAATTTCTTTTGATTGAATATCAGTTTTAACAGTTCCCATGAATTCTGGGTCTTCTAAAATTAATAAGTGAGCTTCAAAAATCGCTGCTTTATCAGCACCTAAATTTTCGTGAGCTTTATCTTTAATAATAGTTAATTCTTTTTTAGAAATTTCAATAGCATCTTCAAAACGTTTAACCTCAGCTTCAACGTCTTGAACTTTAACTTCTTTAACTGTTAAATCAGGCTCAACAAAAATGTATGCTTTAGCAAAAGATATCCCTTGAGAAGCTGCAATACCTTTTAGTTGTAACATTTTATGCTAATCCTTCTTTCTTCATTGTTTCTTCTAAAGCTGCTAATGCTTCTGCTTCGTCAGCTCCGTCAGCATAGATTACGATATCAGCGTCTTTTCCAACTCCAAGACTCATAACACCCATGATTGATTTTAAGTTAACTTTACGTCCGTTGAATTCTAATTCAATGTTTGATTGGAATTTAGAAGCAGCTTGTACTAATAAAGTAGCTGGTCTAGCGTGGATTCCTGTTTCGTCGATTACTTTAAATTCTTTTTGTAACATAGTTATGTCTCCTTTTATTTAAAAAAATATTTACATTCAAATAATAACATATGAAAGCAATATTTACAAGTGTTTTGTACTTATTTCAGATTCATTACTCTTTGTATTCTATAACAAAGAAAACCATTTCTTATTCAATAGAAAACGAATACTCCATTTCTTATGAAAAATTTATGAAAACACTTTTTTAATGTTAATATTATAATTTCGACTGAAAATAATTAAAAAAGCATCAATTACAAGTGAAGTAACGATACTTTTTTATATAATATTATTGCCAGTTAACTTAAAATCATTATATTTTTATTGTTATATTGTAAACTCATTTAATTTCGTAACTAAACTAATTCTCCACCTAGTTTAATTATCGACTTGAATTTTTCATAATCTTCATGGTTTCTATTAAATTCACGGGCATTTTTGTTTACTTCTTTGAAATCAATTCCTTGATCTTTTGCTGCAAAGACACATCCACAATAACATTGTCTATATATATCATAGTCATTACACATTTCTACAGATCTCTTATATCCATTATTCTTTTTGAAATCTGAAGGTAAATAATAAATTGATACCTGTTCTTGTAATGTATACCCAGCTTCATTAATTACAGTAGCATTTTTCTTAGGACTTAGAGTTAATGCAGATGCAAAATAATCATATCCCAACTCCTCTGCTTTTTGAGCTGACGAATCCAGACGCATTTCATAACAAATATGACATCTATCTCCACCTTCACGATCTTCTTCATGTCCTTTTACAGCACTAATAAATTTACTCGGAGCATATTCATCTGCTAAAAATTTAATTTTCTTATCATTTCTTTTATTAAATTCTTCAACGAAATCCTTTTGTACTAACATACGTTTTATATATTCTTCTTTTGGATGAATATTTGAATTAGAAAAGAATATAGTAATGTCACTAATTTCCGATAAATACTCAAGTACATATGTACTACAAGGAGCACAACAAGAGTGTATTAAGATTTTAGGACGAAAATTAGTCTTTTCCCATTCTTTTATAAGTTCTTTTAAGACATTATCATAATTAATCTTTTGATTTTTATGTCTTGTATTTATAAATTGTTTACTATCAATCATACGAATTCAATCCTTCTAAAATTTCTAATAATTTACTAAACAAGTTTAATATACTTTAATTGATTTTACAATTAATATCATTTCTAATTAAAAGATATTATCAATAACTCCTTTAAACAATTATAAAAATAGGTTCCGAAAAATGAAATTTTAACATTTCAAACTTATCGAAACCCATTGTTTATTAGTTATTCAACTTTATATGTTATTCCTAAATGTTGATATGCTTTAGGTGTTGCGCGACGTCCTCTCGGAGTACGTTCTATAAATCCTTCTTTTACAAGATACGGTTCATAAACATCTTCTATAGTGATACTTTCTTCACCAATTGTCACAGCAATTGTTTCAAGACCAACAGCACGACCATCATAACGTTTAATCAAACATTCTAATATCTTATAGTCGATATTATCAAGACCTTTTGCATCTACTTGAAGTAAATCTAATGACTCAACAGCTAAATCCTTAGCTATTACACCATCATTTTTCACTTGAGCAAAGTCTCTTACACGTTTAAGCAGTCTATTCGCTATACGAGGCGTTCCACGAGATCTCATAGCTATCTCATATGAACTCTCTTCATCTATATCACATTCAAAAATATCAGATGTTCTTTCTATAATATTTTGTAGTTCAGAAATAGTATAGAATTCTAGACGACAATGCACACCGAATCTATCTCGAAGTGGTGCAGTTAAAGCTCCAGCCCTTGTAGTTGCCCCCACCAATGTAAATGGCGGTATTTCAATTCTAATACTGCGCGATTCTTCACCTTTTCCAATTACAATATCAAGATAAAAATCTTCCATCGCAGAATACAGTATCTCTTCGATAGACCTACTTATTCTGTGAATCTCATCGATAAATAGAACATCACCTGGTTCAAGACTAGTTAATATAGCAGCTAAATCTCCAGATTTCTCTATTGCAGGCCCTGAAGTATATTTAATCCCCACTTCCATCTCATTAGCAATAATTGTCGCTAGTGTAGTCTTCCCTAATCCAGGAGGTCCGTATAGTAGGCAGTGATCCAGAACTTCTCCACGAAGTTTTGCAGCTTCTATAAATATTTTTAAATTGCTTTTTATCTGTTCTTGTCCTATATATTGACTAAGAAACTTCGGTCTTAAAGACTGTTCCTCACGCTCTTCACCAAAATTTTGGCTAGCAGATACCATTCTATCTTCCATAATTTCCTCCTTTCATCAATTATGCATTCATTAATAATTTTAATCCTTGTTTTACATATTCATCAACACCAGCGAAGTCAAATGCCGATAATTTTTTCTCGATTTTTGTAAGTTCTTTTTTACTATATCCCAGTGCTTCTAATGCTAACATTGCATCACTTAGATAATTATTTACAGCAGTTGGAGCACTACTAATATTAGTCATACTGAAATCAACCTTCCCTTGTAAATCAAGAATAATTTGTTGAGCAGATTTCTTCCCAATCCCCGGAAACTTCGTTAAATAGTTTACATCTTGATTTTCAATTGCTCCTATAATTTCTTCGCTAGTTCCTCCAGCTAATATAGCTAAAGCACTCTTTGGTCCTACACCTTTTACTTTTAATAATAGTAAAAATACTTTTTTCTGATCTTTATTAGAAAATCCATAAAGTATATTAGAATCTTCTCTTACTTGTTGACTTATAAAAACTATTATTTCTTCATTTAATTGATATTCATATGGATTAGCAACAACTACTTCATAGCCAGTTCCATTGTTATCTACAACGATATTCGTCGGATTTATCTCCGAAATTTTTCCTTTAATATATGCGTACATTACATTCACACTCCTGATTGATTATTTAATTATAAAATTATTCGTAAAAAATCTCAAGTGTTTTATTTAATCAAAATAATTACTTTCACAAAAGGTATAAAAAAACTTGGAACATTATGTACCAAGTTCATATTTCTATTTTACTTTATCTAAATCAACATTCATAACTTTTGCAGTTGCTTCTACTTTTTTATATGCATCTTGATCCACATCAGTAAATCCAGTGATACTGAACATTTTTGTGAATAATTCTTTCATTTTTGGATCATTTTCAACATCACGAAGAGCTTTTTCTAATTTCTCTTGTAACTCTTTATCCATTTTGCTAGAAGTTGTAACCATAACACCAGGAATCATATCACTAGTGGCTAATTTTTGAATATCAGTTTTTGCTTGAGGGAAGTCTTTAGCATATCTATCTTCTACTCCATCAAATGTAGCAATTACATCAACATCTTTATTAAGAAGAAGTTGTAAACTTTTATCATGTCCACCACTAAATTGATAACTAATATCTTTATCTAAGTTAAGACCTGCTTCAACTAACATAGCACCTGGATAAATATATCCTGATGAAGATGAAGGATCTACGAATGCTACTTTTTTACCTTTAACATCTTGAAGTGATTTAATACCAGAATCTTTTCTTACATATAACTCAGCAGTGTATCCAGGTTTTCCTGTTTTACCTTTTGATGTTAGTATAGGTTTTGCACTACTTTGTTTCTGAGCTAGTAGAGATGAAAATGGAGGAATGATACCAAAGTCAACACTTCCACTGCCTAAACCTTCAACTACACCTATATAGTTACTAGCTGTGAAAGCTTCTACTTTTACTCCTAATCTTTCAGAAAGGTAATCAGAGATTGGTTTAAGATCTTCTACAAGTTTCTCACTATTTTTCAGAGGAACAAATCCCATTTTAATAACTTTTTCTTCTTTTTTCGTTTCAGTCTTTGCAGTACATCCAACGATAGAAAAGACAAAAATAAAACTAAATAACGCCAATAATATTTTCTTCATATTATTTCCTCCTCGATATTTTAAAAATAAATTTGATATAATTTTAACACAAAAAAAACAATATATCTAGCTTTTAAAGTGAAATAATAACATTTTTCAATAATAATTTTACATATTATTAAAATAATGTTCGGTAATTACTAATAAATTTTCGAATATTTTCATAATACGAGAAGAAAAACTCAATATAAACCGTAATTTAGGCATAAAAAAAACACCTTATAAAAGATGATCAAAAATTGGAGGCGGCTACCGGATTTGAACCGGTGATCAAGGTTTTGCAGACCCGTGCCTTACCACTTGGCTAAGCCGCCTAAAGATATTAAATTTTAATGGGGCGGCTGAGGGGAATCGAACCCCCGAATGTCGGAACCACAATCCGATGCGTTAACCACTTCGCCACAGCCGCCATATCAAGAACAATATTTATTATACATTTTTCATCAAATTATGTCAAGAACTTTTTTAATAATTTTAAAATAAAGAAATAATTCCCTTTAATGCAATCATTAAAGAGAATTATTTAGTAATTTATTATTTAGTATTTTTTCTTCTTCTTAGTACATATACTAAACAAATTAATGCAAATCCTACAAAAGTTGTAGGTAAAGCTAATGTTCCTGTTTTAGCTAATAGAGAATTTGATTTACCAACAGTTCCAAGATTTACTTGAGAATCGTTCGCCACCATTCCTTGATCTTTAGCTACATCTGCTAAGTCAACACTTGCTTTATCTTTATCTTTTTTAAATACATCGCCAAGTAATGTTGATAATTTAGATTTTCCTTTACTTACTTTTTCTGATGCTTTTTTAAGAGTTTCTAATGCATTGTTTACTTCATCTTGTTTTGCATTTGCATTAGATAATACTAAATTAGCTACTTTAAGAGCTTCTTTATATTCTTTCTTAGCTGTTTCATCTGCATCTTTGAAGCTATCTTGTGATGTAAGGTCACCATTTTTCTCTACCTCAGCCGCAAGCTCTTTTTTATCTACACTTGGAGTTTCTGCTTTTGGTTGTTCTACTTTACCAGTATATTCTTCAGGAGCTTCTACTTTTTCTGGTTCTACAACTGCACCGGCTTGCACTCCTGTATATTCTTTTGGAGCTTCTGCTTTTGCAGAATCAACTACTGCACCGGCTTGCACTCCTGTGTATTCTTTTGGAGCTTCTACCTTCTCTGGTTCTACAATCGCTCCTGCTTGTACTCCAGTGTATTCTTTTGGAGTTTCTACTTTTTCTGGCTCACCTTTTGCTTCTTGCGGTTTAACACCGGTAAGTTTAGAGATAGCTGCATTTAACTCTTCAACAGCTTTATTTACTTCTTCTTGTGTTGCATGTTCATCTTCTAATAGTTGTTTAGCTTTATTAATTGCTTTGTTGTACGCCTCTTTAGCATCTAATGAAGCATATTCATACTTATCACTATCTGTTGTAGCTTTAAAATTATCAGAAGCTAGTTTCAATTGACTCTTATCTACTTTAACCTCTTCTTTAGGTGCATTTTTCTCTACAAGAGCTACAAAATTACTAAATCCATCTACTGTAAAGACGAATTTACCATCAACTACTTCACCATTAACCGGTTCAATTGTTCCATCTTTTTTCTCATGACCAAATTTTGCTGGCGCTTTATCTAATGATAAAGTAACTTTTCTAGTTCCATCAACTTCTACAACTTTATTATTTCTATCTTCTAAATGGATATCATAAAATACTACATCATATTTAGTTAAATCAATCTTACTATCAGTTAACTGTTTAAGTATTTTTTCCTTGCTATCTTTAGTAACATCTCCTACTACAAGTTTATAGTCATTGTATAGTTTCGCTTCACCAAACTCAACTGTTGCTGGTGTAATTGCACCTTCAGCAGTTGTTACGCTAGCTACTTTTTGAGCAACACTTAATTGTAACTCTTTTGTATTACGACCGTTTCCTACTACAAATTCAAAATTATTTTCAGAAGATCTATATCCCTCAGGTAATACTACTTCAACAGTATACTTACCATTGTTTAATCGTTTTTGGAATTCTTTCTCACTATATAAACTTCTAGATAATTCTGTTTTTTCACCTTGCTCATTTGTGACAAATACTTTTGCTCCAGCAGGTATAACTTTATCAAACTTAATTATTGTCGTATTTCTCTTTTGTTCTTCGAATGTGAATTCTACCGTTTTAGTTGAATCATCTTTAGTAATTTCAAAAGCAACTTCTTTAGGACTAGTTAATTTAAGAGCTTCATCAGTTAAAACTACTTGTACAGTATATTTACCATATGGCAGAGCTGTTAGGTTCTTACCATTCTTCGTGAAGTCTTCTCCAACTAACTCACCTTTTTCATTTTTTATAGCATATCTTACGTTAGTAGAATAATCCCCTGTTCCATCTTTAGCTATAGTTTTAACCTCTACAGTACCTTTTTCAGTATTCTGAACTTTTGAAATACCAACACTATCTTTGTTTCCTGCAAAGTCAGCTACTTCATAAGTAAATTTATCAAGAGATACTTTCTCTGGAAGAGTAAATGTACCATCAATATTTGGTTCAACCACAACTTCTTGCTCTACAGTTTTACCGTCTTTACCTTTTTTAGTCACTTTATAGCTTAATTTCTTATAAAGTACTCCACTTCCGTTTTCTTTTACAGCATAAGGTTTAAATGTTCTAGTTTTTTCATCATAGACTCCACCTGTACCAACAATTTGTGGTGCAACTCTATCAAGTGTAACGTTAAATGCTGTTTCCTGCATTTTCGAACCTGTTGCAACAGGACTATAGCTAACTACATACTGATATTCGCCATCTGGTAATGGATTACCATCCTTATCTTGACCTTTCCAGTTTGTTTCAGTAACTAACACAGCTTTTTTATTCGTAGCTTTGTTATGGAAGAAATTCTTTTTACCAGAAACATTACCATTTTCATATAATGGATTTTTACGTTCAACATCATCTTTAGCATAAACTGATAATTTAAGGTTTTCATAGTTTCTTAAGAAAGTTGCTTTAAATCCAATTTCATCGTGCTGTCTATCACCATTTGGAGAAAATGCTAATTTACCAAAATAATTTGACTTACTCTTATGATCAGTATACTCTCCTAAAACTTTTATATGTTTTTCTTCACCATTTACATCAACAGTAACTAATGAAGTAAAGTTATTTTTATCATCACGCTCTGTTGTATTAGGTTTATAATAATAGAATGGTTTTTCATTTCCTTTAAATTCATATATTGGTTTTTCAACTACTGGAAGATTTTGGAACTCACCTTTGAAACCAACATATGGAATTCCAGCAACTGCTGTATTCGTATCTTTAGGATCAAAGAATCTTACAAATCCTTCAAGATAATAACCATTTGGCATTTGCCCTTCTAATTCATTTCTAAATTGTGTAGCATCTACAGTAATCGTAACAGATTTTTCTCCTTTAGCAGGAACAACTACTGTTTCTCCTCCATTACTTTCTGATAATTGTCTAGGTTTTAGTGTAATTTGTCCATTTTCTACACCATCAGTATTTAAATAAGACTTGTAGACAAGTTCTTTAGGTTGATCTGATAAATTATGTAGTACTACATTAAACTTAAATGTATCTTGTACATTACCAAGAGAAATACTTCCATAGTCATTGTCTCCAGTTACATATAAATCACCAAAAGCTGCTTTAGATACATCAATAACCCCAGCACCTTGTTGTCTAGGTGACGTAAATGCTTTTGTTTCATTATTATAATTTGGAATCGCAGTACTCATTAGTAGGTGTTTAATTAATTTCTGTAATTCTTCACCTTGAAGATCCGGATATCTTTCTTGGAATACTTGTCTCATTAAAGATACAGCACCAGCAACGTGTGGTGAAGCCATACTTGTACCACTATCTAATCCGTATGTTCCATTATTAAATGATGAATAAACATCACCACCAGGTGCCGTAACATCTGGCTTAAACAGTCCATCTCCAGTTACACCCCAACTTGTAAAATCAGCAAGTTGATTGGCTTGTGGGTGAGGTCTCTTACTAAAATGTCCAGTGAATTTTAATTTGTAATAATCCGGATAAGTTGCTAATAAATTACCGAATTTATATCCAACGAACACTACAGGGAAGTCACTATCGTAATTGTTTAATGCAACGTTAAGTAACTCTTCTCCACCTTCTTTAGTATTGTATAAAACAGCACCAGCAGCTCCTGCTTTTTTAGCAGCTGCTACTTTATCCGCAAAGGTATTTCCGCCTCCACGCATCATCACTGCAACTTTACCTTTTACATCTTGGTTTTTAAAATCATTTTCTAAACCGTAACCAGCATTAAAATATGAATACTCAGTTTTCGGATTAAATCTTTTAGCAAATGGTCTTATTGTAGCTTCACCATTATCCCATTCTTCATTTCCTTCTAATCCTACAACAGTCATTACCTCAGTATTCATAACACTATTATTTATAGCTGCTACAGCTATTGAGTCTGGTGTTACAGATGGTGTTCCGATTAATCCATAATCTGGGTTTGATGCACTTGGTTTGCTCTGACCATTTCCAAATACATTATCATTACCAGCTGCAACTACAACATTGACTCCCGCTTTTTTAGCAAGTGCAATTGCATCGATAGTACCTTGTCCAACTTCTGTTACCGCTCCTGCAGTAGCACCTAGACTCATATTAATAGAATCAGCTCCTAATTTAACAGCATCTTCTATAGCTTTAACATATAAAAAAGTACTTGTTTTTGCTCCACCTTGTTTATCTGAGAAAACTCTCATAAAGATTAATTGTGATTCTGGAGCGACACCTGCTACATACTCATTATTCGGTGCTTTTTTTGTTGGATTACCTACTGAAGTACCAACAACGTGCATACCGTGTGACTTATCTTTTTTCTCTTTTAAGTTATTATCCCAATCGTAGTAGTTAAATGCATAAATCAGTTTATCACTATACCATTTACCATAGTCAATTCCAGCTTTTTCTCTTACGGCTTCTAGTTCCACTTTATTTTTATATTTAGCTTTACTAGCATCAGTTAAATGTAAAATATCATGATTAGGATCTAAACCTGAGTCAATAACTGCTACAACTCTTCCTTGCCCTTTATAACCTTTATCCCAAAGACCTTGAACACCTATAATTCTATTACTGTCGATAACTGTGTTTTTTAAAGCAGTATCATCTTCATCATTTTTAGTTGTAGTTTCAGGAACTTCATAGTCAACACTCACTTCAACACTGTTTACAAAATCCATAGCTTGAATTTTTTTAGCATCAGCATAAGAAGTTTCTAGAGAAAATCCATTTAAAAGCGTATCATATTCAAATAATAATTTATAATCAACACCTTTATCTTTAATTTCTTTTAATGCTCTTTCACGAGGTTCTTTAGTACTTTTCTCACGTTCTTTTCTACCTTCTTCAGTTTTCAAAGAATTAGGATCTACTTTGTCCTCTTTTAAAGAAACAATAATTTTAACTTTGTCCTCATCTTTAAAAGTATGTGCAGAAGCATTAGATACGGCTTCAGCCTTTCCATTCTCTTCAGCATATACCCATTTTTTCTGTAAATTATTAAAATCCATTACATGTAGATTCGTAAGTAGTAATGTAGCTGTTACGAACGATACAGCAGCTTTTTTTCTAAATTGCATTATTCCTCTCCTTTTTTAAGTTTATTTTAATTACATTTCTCTATTTAAACATATATTTTCTGTAAAATCAATACATTTTTCTGTTTAATTATAAAAAAATAAAGAAAAAACTCAGTTTCCTAAGTTTCTTCTTTATTTTTATTCATGTATCTCTAACGGTAAGCCATCTGGATCAAAGAAAAATGCCATCTTTTTATTATCAAAATCATCATATCTTAATGATTCATGAATAATACCTAGTTCATCAAACTTTTCTAATACCTTCTCGACATCATCAACTCTAAACGCTAAATGTCTTAACTCTGTATGTTCTGGATTTGGCATCTTCGGTCTAATCGGTGCATCTTCTTTTATAAAAATTTCTAATACTAAATTACCCTGTTGTACATTTATAATAATATCATTTTTATCTTTTCTATTGTACTCACTTATTACTTTAAACCCTAATTTATCAACATAAAACTCTTTGGTTTTTTGATAATGAGTTCCAATAATCGCTATATGATGAATATTACTAAACACTAATCTCTTCCTTATTTATATCTCTAACTATTTCTATCGCTTTTGCTAATTGTACAGGATCAACTTCTTCAAAATCCCCTTTTTCTGTGTATCTATAATTTACATCGTCAGCAGTTGTCGTTACGTCTACCCCATACTTTTTAAAAGTTCCATGCACCTGTTTAACCCCTGTTTTAGTAATAATTTTTTCGATATTGTCCGTTGAAATACCAGCACCTGCAAGTATTTCTATGTGTTGACCATATTTTTCTTGAAGATATTTTAACAACTTAGCACCCCTATTAACATTCGCTCCTAGTCCACTTGTTAAAACTCTAGTACAACCAAGACCTATTAAACGCTGTAGGTTATACTCTGGTTCATCTGAACAATCAAACGCTCTATGAAAAACACTCTCTGCTCCAAAACTATCACAAAGCTCTATCATTTTCTCAGTTTCAATCCAATCAATTTTCCTATCTTCAGTAAGGAACCCAAACACTATTCCATTAGCACCATGTTTTAAAAGTTCTTTTGCTTCTCTAAACATTTGTTCTTTTTCTAATTTAGAATAACAAAAACCGCCTCCCCTTGGCCTCACCATCGCCATTATAGGAATTTCTACTCCACTTTCAAGTACCATATCTAAAACAGTTGTTGTAGGTGTTAATCCCCCTAAGTAGCTAGCACTAATTAACTCTATTCTATCAGCACCTTCACTTTGAGCAATTAAACAATCTTGAACACTATTTGCACACACTTCAACTTTTATCATAATCGAAATCTCCTTTTAACTCTTTTACTCTATTATATCACACTTCAAAAAAACAATAAAAATTTATTCTTAATATGTAATAAGGATACGAGACATAAAATCTCATATCCTTATTATTAAGAGTATTATAAAATATTTTATTCTTCTCCAAAAATAGAAGTTCTAAAATCTTTAGTTTTATCAAGATACGCTTTAAAGATTGCTCGTTTTAGTTTAAGAACTCTACTATTTGTGTCAGGGTATAATTTCGCCACATCATCTTCAGCATCTTTTTCAACCGCTTCGTTTATAATACTTCTCAACTTATTAATACTATCAATAGTTACCGTCTCTTGACGTACCCAATTATTAGGATTTATAAAACTAATATTTGTTAATTTATTGAATTTATTTTCTCGTTCTTTATACATAGCTTTTTTGAAATCAGCCCAAGATAAATACTGGTTATTAAATATCTTATTAAGCACTAATTTATCAGTTACCAATCCTACTTCTTTACCGTATGAATTAATTTTGCTTCCATTAGCTTTTGCTTCATTTTCATATTGGTTAGAAATATAAGGTACCATACCTTCTTTATATCCTTTTGCAGCTAATAGTTCAAACGCCATTCGACGACCCATTAAATCACCCGGAGTCCCTTTATCATTACTTAAGGCAGAATATATTGGCGAGAAAAGATTGATTGTGTAGTATCCATTTCGTTTATACTCACCTTCATCAATATACCCTCTTCTTGTAATAATATCATTTTCTATAAGACTATCAAATGAATTTAGTTTTTTAGTCTCATCAATAGTTAATCTACGAACAACATTTGTTGCATAAACATCATTTCCATCAGGATCAGATTTAAATTTATTCTCAACTTTTCTCAATAGATTATATTTTTGATTTACATCTAAACTAGCTACTGCATCACCCTCTAACTTCTCAAGTGTATAAACCAGATCAAATAAGTTATGCATATATTTACGTAAATCTTCTGCATTATTGAATCGTTGAGTAGGATCTTTTACTTGTAATCTATTAGCATTTTCCGCTTCATCATATTTCAATACAGAGTTTATCGTGATTGTTGCATCATTTGGATGATCAGGAGCTTGTAGCAATCCTTTAGCATAAAACTCTGGCCCAAGACCAATTCTTCTTCCGTATCCTCCAAGATAAATTTCTCTATCTGAGTTATGTGTCATTTCATGCGTATATGTTACCGCACCAGATTTATCAAGCATACGATAAGACATATAGTAGAATGCATCACCTGTAGCATATGCACCATTAGCATTATGAACTACGTTATTACCTGCTGGTCCAAAGAAATGTTTGATTGCAGGATGATTAGTTTCAAAAGTTGCTTGGTATGTATCTTTTTCTCCTTTATCATCTGTACCAAATCTAAATGCATCATAGACTAGAACACTTCTATATAATTTTTCTTTATTTTCTTTATCTAATATTTTATACCAATAATCATAATGATCTCTAAATCTAGCAGCCGCTTCCCTAGCTTTTTCTTCAACATACTCATTTAACTTAGCTCCTGCTGGATATTCTTTACTTCTATATCTATCGTAAGCTCCAAATCCAATAGTAGAGATATTCGCTACCATAAATATAGATTTTTCAGGTAATGTTAATAACGGTAATACCATACTTTGATATTTCCATGATGGGCTAGTTAATCTATCATATACACCAATAGAATATTGACTACCTGCTATTGATTGTTTTTCACGTACTTCAGGAATCATAGATTTTTCTTCTACAATATAGGCTTTGGTTTGTTCTTTAAACCATTCGTTATTTGTTTTACTTGGAACGAAAACTTTTCTATATTTTTCCAATGTATCAAATAAACTATTAGTTCCATAATTTTTAGATAATAGTACATTATATGTAATAACATTATTTTTAGCTAATAGATTATTATATCCGGATTTACCTAATTCGATAACATTATCTAATGCAAAACTATTAGATTTACCAAAGAAGTCTAACTTGTACATAATTAAATCTTTAGCATTTGTTTCACCATAGTTAAAATTGTACCAACGTTCTAGATATGTTAAACCTAAAAGCAGTGCCTCTTTATTATTTCTAATTTTTTCTACTACATAATTATCTATTATTGAATTATTATTTTCAGCTATCGCCGAATCTGCAGAAAGTAGTTTTGTTAAACTATCTCTCAAATTATTTTTAGTAGTATTAAACTGTTCATCTAAATATAACTCTGTTAAACTAATATCTTTAGAAATATCTAATACTTTTCTAATTGCATCTGATTTATATTCTACTTTATTTAATTCTGGTAATACTTTATCTAAAATATTTTGATAATTGCGAAGTAATGTATTCGGTGTGTAAATTAACTTTGTACCGTTCACACTATACTCTGCTATATTTGAAAAATCACTTTGATATTGTACATTCATCATTTCTGAAGTATTATCCGCGTAATATAGTAATAGTTTATTTATACTTGATTTATTTCCGTTAATATCACTAATTACTTCTTTATCTTTCATAGGAACTACTGATAATAATTCTTTTTTGTAAAGATTACTACTAGTTTCTACTAAATTCCCATACTTAACTATTGTTTCTCTATTATAGAATGGTAATAGTTTTTCTATATTTTTATAAACTTGTTCTTTTGATGAATCGGCATTTTCAAGATTTCTATAGTCAGTTATATATCTAGAAGAGAAATTGAAGTCTTCTATTATGGTATTTTTCTTAGGAACAAGTTCTGCTTTCTTCTCTGAAACTTTATTATTTTCTAATATAGTACCTCTTTGTTTTTCTGAATCTCTGCTAAGTACTTCGTCATCTACCTGTACTACATTTACTACTTTATTATTTTTATTACTATATGTGTTAGTTGCTCTTATACCATTAAAATCATAACCAGCAATAGCATTACCATTCGTAACATTAACATCACTTAGCACATCAGATAGTCGACCTGAATTTTCAACTTCTCCTGAATTATCCCAAAGATTACCTACAACTCCTCCAACATTACCAAAAGGCTTCACATTATTAAGATTACCTTCAGCATAACTATTTCTAATCGTTGCTTTTTTATCTACAACTCCCGCTATACCACCAACAACCTGATCTCCAGAATTTGCATTTGTCGCCATATCAATAGATGAAACTGATCTGTCAATTAAAGCACCAGCTCCTGACAGTTTTCCAACTAAACCACCTATTTGATAACTAGATCTTGTGTTATACGTATTTGTTACTCTACCAGTAAAACTACTATTATATATTTTAGAATCATTAACTTGTGTGACTAAACCACCTATACCACGTTCACCAGCAATAACTCCAGATGAATGAACATTAGTAATTGTAGTTCCATTATTAGCCTCTTTCGCTATTGTAGCAGCAGCATCTTTAGAAGTAACATTTGCTTCTTTTATTGAAAGATCTTGAATAGTAGCACGACTCAAAGAATTAAATAACGGTTTCTTCAAATTATATATAGCGTAGTACTTATCTTTGTTTGTACCAATTAACTTACCACTAAAGTTTTTATTAACATAACTTTCTTGACCATCTTGAAGTTCAACTTCACGAGCATCCATAGTTGCACCTAAGCGAAACTCTCCGGAAGGATTATTATTCATTGCATCTACTAGATTTTTGAATGATGTATAAACTCCCACTTCACTTTTCTGAGTTTTTGGTAAGTAGTATGTAAAATTATCTAGTACTTTATTATTTTCATGGTGTATCAGATTTGTTGCATGTGCTACTATTTTATAGACGTCTCTATTATCTTTATTAGCATTAGTAATACTTTCAACTGGAAGCATTACATCTTTAAAGTTCTCTGATTTTACTTTCATGAAGTAATTTTGTGGGTCATTTGGCACAGAAGCTAATGAAGTTACATGACGATACTTAGTACCATCTTTTGAATATAGTTCTACAGAAGAAATATTTCTAAGTTCTAATTTTTTAAAAACTTCTTTTTCTTCTTTAACATCGTCTTTTTTCTCATCTTTATGACGTTCAAGAGCATCATATTTAGGTGTAATTTCTTTACCGTTTAGAATACTTCTAATCCAAGCTAATTGTGTTGGAGATAAAATTAATCCTCCTGAACGATTCTCAGCTCCATTTTGGTGTATACCAATGACCTCTCCTTTAGAGTTAAAGATTCCTCCACCGCTCATACCAGCTTTTCCACCTTGGTACTGGACACCATATGTATTATTAGCGTATTTTTGTTCCATCTCAACGGTAGTGTCTTTTAAGTGAGTATACTTCCCAGCTGGATATCCATGAACATTTAGTTTGTCATGAACATTTACCTTCGAGTAATTTTCTACTAAGTTGGCATATGGTCTTCTAGTAGATTCAGGTAATTTAATAACTGCTAAATCGTAGATAAATCCTTTTGGATAATCTTTTTGATTATAGAAGTGTATATCGTTTGATGTGAAGGAACCTTTTTGGCCATCAGGCGTCTGCCATTCATATGTATTTTTAACCTTATCGCCTCTAAATTCACCCGTACTGTTATCTGCAGAATTATTTATGAAGTTATGTGCCACTGTCAACAATACATTAGGAGCTATAAAAGTAGCTGAACCCGTTCCTGATAATGCTTTATTATCTTTAACAAAATTCATTCTAAGAAGTGCACTAGCATTTTTTTCTACATTATTGTTTTCTGTTGTATTGTTAGACTCTACCGCAGGTTTTGAACTCTCTATTTTCGGTAATTCGATTTTCCCTGTATATTCTTTTGGTGGCTCTACTTTTTCCGGTTCCACTATCGCTCCAGCCTGTACTCCTGTATATTCTTTTGGCGGCTCTACTATTTCTGGCTCAACAATCGCTCCAGCTTGTACTCCTGTGTATTCCTTCGGTGCTTCTGCTTTTGCTGGTTCCACTATCGCTCCAGCTTGCACTCCTGTGTATTCTTTTGGTGCTTCTGCTTTCGCTGGTTCTACAACCGCTCCAGCTTGTACTCCTTTATACTCAGGTTTTACTTCAACAGCAGGTTTTACTAATTTTTCCCCTTTCGGAGTAACTGAGCTAACTGCTTTTTTCATTCCTTTTTCTATAATTTCTGAAACTGGTGCTTTTGTATTAGTAGAAATTAACTCTCTAGAAACTTCTTTTCCCTCTACGGTAAATATTCTAATAACCTCAGTCTTTTTACCTGCTTGTCCATGTTGTTTTACTCTTGTTGTTCCTTCAGGTAACTGGTTATTATTTTCTATAACTTGATTATATTGTATAGGCGTTTCTACTGTTTTATCAGTATATAATAATTCAGGTTTAGTTAGTTTTCCAGCTAACACTTCATCTTGAGGATTCACTGTATTAACCCCTAATACTTTTCTATCCTCTTTTTTATTTGTATTTTCTATTACTCTTTTATCTTCTTTTTTATCAACATTATTTGATGTTGTTTTATTTTCCTGTTTTATTTCTGTTGCATTTGTATTCGTAATTCCATTTAATTGTGGTTGTTTTTTAGTATTTTGTTGTGACGTAACATTTTCTTTAACTTCTTCATTTACTTTTTTAGTTTCACCTTCATTTTTAATAAATCCAACAAAACTATATCCAGGAATCGAAGAAATCTTAGGAAGTTTATCTCCAACTTTAAGGTTATAATCCATGTTATAGATAGATAATTTTAAGTCTTCCATAGCTCTAACCGGTAACTCTAGAGTAGTCGCTCCCATACTAGTAACTAACAGTATTGATAGTATTTTACGTGATTTATTTTTATCTTTTGCTACAACAACTACTAATAGTCCTAACATTCCTCCTAGGATCATACTTCCTACTCCATAATTTAAACCGGTATTAGGTAACTTATTTAGTTGTGTTGTTTTTGTTGGTTTAAATACTAAGTAATATGTTTCTTCTGCGCTATTTACAATACTCGGTACTTCTTTTTTTACTAATTCTTTCTCTTTATCTGTAAGATTGTCCTCTCCTACATATTTGTAGTGAACTACTGCATTATCCGCAGCTCTTACAATATTTTCTTCAGGTTGAATAGTTGACACCATAAAAAAAGATCCTATTGTCATCGAACAAACTCCAATAGTCAATTTTCTTAGTGAAAACTTATTTTGTTTTTCCCCTAAAAATTTTTTCAACTGTATACCCTTCTTTCATAATATGATACTAAGATTAATTTTGTTTATAATTAATACATTAATTGTAAGCTTTTTCTAGATCAAATGCAAGAAAATAGCTATAAATTCTATGTTTTATTAATTACAATTTATTTTTAATATAATAATTTACTCATTATATTTAACACTATAAATTTATGTTAACCAACTATAACTTCAGTTTCCAAAATAAAAAAACTGGAAGTTTCTTAATTCACTTCCAGTTAAATTCTATTTATTTAACATACCAGCCTGAAGTTGGTACATTTTGTAATAATTACCTTTTAGAGCTATTAACTCTTCATGTGTTCCAGATTCAATAATCTCACCTTTGTCTAACACATAGATACAGTTAGAATCTTGAATAGTAGATAATCTATGAGCAATCGCTATAGTCGTTCTACCTTTTCTCATTTTTTCAAGAGAATTTTGAATCAGTTCTTCAGTTTCAGAGTCGATATTTGCAGTTGCTTCATCAAGAATAAGAATTTTCGGTTTGCTCGCTATAGTTCTAGCAAATGTCAGAAGTTGTCTTTCTCCACTAGAAAAAGTTGAACCTCTTTCTGTAACAATACTATCATACTTATCTTCTAGTTTGTCAATAAAGTTATGTGCATCGACAAACTTAGCCGCTTCAATAACATCTTCTCTTGTTAATTCTTCATTATACATCTTAATATTAGACTCTACAGTTCCATGATATAGGAATGGATCTTGTAGAACTAATCCAACACTATTTCTCAGTTCTTTAGCACTATAATCTTTAATATCAACACCATCAATTAAGATTTCTCCTCTGTCATAATCATAAAATCTAAGGAATAGATTCATAATTGATGATTTACCAGAACCAGTCGCTCCTACAAAAGCAATACTCTCTCCATTTTTTACACTAAATGAAATGTTTTTAAGTACATCGCGTTTTCCATCATATGAAAAACTGACATTTTTAAACTCAATATCACCTCGAGAAATTTTACAATCACTTTCTCTTTGTTCTGGTTCGTATTCTTCATTATCTATAAGAGTGAAAACACGTCCTGCTGAAATTATAGATGTTTGAAGAATCGAGAAATTTTGCATAAGTTCAATTAACGGATTGAAAAGTTGATTCGTATATTGAATAAATGCATAAATTATCCCAGCTGTAAAACCAGCACTCTCAAAACTCAACCCAAAGTACGTAACAATAACTCCATACGCTAATACTTTGAATAACGCCATCGCAGGTCGCAGTAACAAACTATCAACTTTTAATGATTTAGTATAATAACGAAGGTGTTCATTATTAACCTTTCCAAATTCATCTATTAATCGTTGTTCTTGGTTAAATGCTTGAATTATTTTCATACCTTCGATTGATTCAGATAACTTCGTATTCATTTCACTAATTTTCGCTCGAGAAATTTCTACAAGTTTACTAGATAACTTCTGATACATATATACAGAACCAACCATAACTGGAATGAATAATATCATATAGATAGTAAGTTGCCAACTTAAAGCAATCATCGCAGAAAGTGTTACTACAAACATAAGAATAGTATTTAAGAAACTGGAGAAAATTGTTCCAAACATATCTGCAACAGCTTGCGTATCATTGGTTAATCTTGATACAACAGAACCTACAGGAGTCTTATCAAAGTAAGACATCCCTAATTTTTGCAAGTTAGCAAAACTATCATTTCGTAAATCTCTAACTATACTGTGAGCCACTTTTGCGAAGTAATATTCTCCTAAAAATGTAAACACAACTCTTAGAATAAATAATCCAAAATAAATTATTAATATATATAATCCAGCTTTAGCAATATTTTTTGTAATAAAATTATCAATATAATATTGAGCTAAAAGAGGAATTGCTGTTGCGACTATCGAAGTCATTAATATAAATAATAGTGCTAATATCGATAATCCTTTATAGCGCAACATATAGCGCATTAGTCTAAAAAACGTCTTACTTTTCGACACCTTCACTTCCTCCTTTCAAGCTTTCTTCCATTTGTTGACTTTCATAAGTCTCTTTATACCAACCGTTATTGGCGATAAGTTCATCATGAGTTCCTTTTTCAATAATCGTGTTATCACCTAAAACAATTATTAAATCAGCTTCCACTACTGCAGAAAGTCTATGTGCAGTAATGATATTAGTTTGACCACTACGTTGTTCTTTTAAGTTCTCTAAAATAACATGTTCAGTCTTAGCATCAACCGCAGATAATGAATCATCAAGGATTAAAATTTCAGGATTAATAATTAAAGCACGACTCATCGCTAAACGTTGTTTTTGACCACCTGAAAGACTAACACCTTTTTCTCCAACAATCGTATCAAACTTCTCAGGCATGGCCATTATGTCATCATAAAGACCGCAAATTTTCGTAATTTCCTCTACCTTCTTATCATCGATTTGAGGATTAGCAAAACGAATATTTTCTTTAATCGACATAGCGAATAGTACTTGATCTTGTGGTACATATCCAATAAGTTTTCTTAAGTCACTTAGACTGTATTCAGCAATGTCTCTATTATTAAGCTTGATATTGCCAGTTTTAATATTAAACTCTCTTAATAATAGTCTTAATAGCGTAGTTTTACCAGCTCCAGTAACACCAACGATACCCAGTGTTTGACCTTTTTCAATAGCGAACTTAATATCTCTTAGAACACTCTTACCTTCTTCAAATTCGAAGTTGTTGATATTATATTCAAGTCTACCATTTTCAGCTTTGATATTACTATCTAAGTTAGTATTTACCTCATTAGCTTCCGCTAATAAACTCTCAATACGTTTATAAGATACTTCACCACGTTGCGATATATTGTATAACCAACCAATGGCTTGAAGCGGCCATACTAACATATCAAGATAAGTCACGAAAGTAACTAACTCCCCAACAGATAAATCACCATTTGAGATAAAAATACCACCGAAAATAAGAGTTAGTGTATAAGATAATCCAACAAAGATTAATACCATTGGATCGAATAAAGAATTATACTTAGCAGCAATAACATTCTTTCTGAATACTTTTTTATTAACTTCTTTAAAACTCTTTATTTCATCGTTACCATAACCGAATGATTTCGTAACTTTTATCCCTGAAACACTTTCTTGAACCTTGTTATTCAAATCTGAAAATGATTCTTGCGCTTCTTCAAAACTTTCATAGTTTTTATCACCAATATAATTAGTAGCATACGCTAAAAATGGTAAAGGAATAATAGCTATTAAAGTTAATTTGAAATCTATTAAGAATATCATCGTGAACAACGTAACTAGTGCAGTAATGCTTGCATCAACCGCAGACATCACTCCACCACCCGCAACCATTGCCACAGAGTTTATATCATTCGTCGCATGTGCCATTAAATCTCCAGTACGGTACTTTTGGAAGAACGAAGGAGACATCTTTGTAAAATGTTCAAAAAGTCTCGATCTTAAAATACGACCTAAGTTATACGCAGCTCCAAAAATGTAAACACGCCAAACATAACGAAGAGCATACATAGCAAGAGCAGCTAATACTAAATAACCAACATATAAAAATAACTGTCCTTTCGTCAGATTACCTGATTCAATTCTATCAATTACTGTACCGATAACTTTCGGCGGAATCAAGTTAAAAATACTTACTAGAATAAGAGCAATTATTCCTATTAAATATCGTTTTTTTTCTAGCTTCATAAACCAAGCTAATTTTCTAAACAAATACATCTACATTCCTCCTTCTCTTTCTTCTAATTTCGAGAAGACCTCTCCGATTTTTCCATTAATAACAAGATCTGCCATATTATCCTGTGGTGTAGAAGTTTTATTAATAACAATTAAATACTTACCTCTAAAATAATGCAGTAAGTTAGCAGCAGGATAAACACTTAATGAAGTTCCGCCAATAATCAATACATCAGCTTTTTCTATAAAGTTAATAGAAGCATTAAATACTGTCATATCAAGTTCTTCTTCATAAAGAGTTACATAAGGTTTTATAACCCCACCACATTTATCACAACTAGGTATTTCTTCAGTCTTAGCTAAGAAATCTTCTAAATTATAAAAAGACTTACACTTCGTACAATAGTTTGCATCCACACTTCCATGTAGTTTCAAAACATTTTTACTTCCTGCTTGTTCATGAAGTGTGTCTATATTTTGAGTAACAACAGCTTTTAACTTACCTTGTTTTTCTAACTCCACTAAATAATAATGCGCCTTATTCGGTTTAGCATCAGGATAGACCAAATGCTTCTTATAAAAATCAAAGAAATCTACAGGATACTTCACAAACATCGTTCTTGATACGAGCTGTTCTGGAGTAAAATGGCGATTAAGTTCCACGCTAAACACACCATTTGCACTTCTAAAATCTGGAATATCAGATTCTGTAGAAACACCAGCACCACCAAAAAATACAATATTGTCATTTGATTTTATTATATCTCTTAGTTTTTCTATATTATTCATAATACTACCTCCTTATAATATTATAAAAGCTATGAAAAGAAGGAAACTCTTTTTTAAGTCTCCTTCTTTAAATTAACTACTAATTAGTTTCTTTATCTTTTTGAGCTTTTAACTCTTTGATACGTTGTTTACGCTCTTCGATACGAGCTTTTTTCTCTTCACGAGAAGCACTCTTAACTGGACCACGTGCGATATGTTCTTTACTATCATTAGTTACAAGGTTCGTTGGTTCTTGTTTCATCTCGATTTCTTCGTGGCGTTCTACTCTAATACGCATTAAGTTAGTAACAACTTCAACTTGAATGTCATCAATCATGTCCTCGAACATTTGGTAACCTTCAGTTTTGTATTCACGAAGTGGATCAATTTGTCCATATGAACGTAGGAAAATCCCTTTTCTAAGTTGATCCATTTGGTCGATATGATCAGTCCATCTATCATCAATTGCATTAAGAAGAATGTATTTCTCGAATGAATTCATAGTTTCATCACCAAGTAACTCACGTTTTTCAGCTAACTCTAAATTAATTCTGTGTAATACTAATTCACGAATTTCATCATCAGACATAACATCTGAGTATTCACTCTCAGTAATAGGTTTTTGACCTAAGAACTTCTCGTTAAGTGATTTAATGATTTCTTCTGTTTCCTCTTTTTCACTGTGCGCTTCTAAGTTTTCAATGATAAATGCCATAGTTTTATCAACTGCATCACCGATCATTTCTTGAATAATATCAGTAACTACTTCGTTTTCTAATACTTCATTTCTTTCAGCGTACATAATTTCACGTTGTTTACGTAATACATCATCATATTGAAGTACTTGTTTACGTGAGTCATAGTTATTACCTTCAACACGTTTTTGAGCACTTTCTACAGATCTACTTACCATTCTACTTTCAAGTGGTGTATCTACATCTTTACCCATAATTTTTTGTAATCTATCAGCTCCGAAACGAACCATTAGCTCATCTTCAAGAGATAAATAGAATCTACTGTAACCAGGGTCCCCTTGACGTCCTGAACGTCCACGTAGCTGGTTATCAATACGACGAGATTCGTGACGTTCTGTACCGATTACAGCAAGACCACCTAATTCACGAACACCTTCACCAAGTTTAATATCCGTACCACGACCAGCCATGTTAGTCGCGATTGTTACTGAACCACGTTGACCAGCTTGTTTAATAATTTCTGCTTCACTTTCATTTTGCTTAGCATTAAGTACTTTATGAGGTACTCCATATCTATATAATAACTTAGATACTAATTCACTCGTTTCAATAGAGACTGTACCTAAAAGAACTGGTTGCCCTTTGTCATAACGTTCTTTAACTTCTTGAGCTACCGCATTGAACTTAGCTTCCATGTTTGAATAAATATAGTCTGGTGCATCAATCCTTTGGATAGGTCTGTTTGTAGGAATAGTTGTTACAAACATGTTGTAAATATTTCTAAATTCCTCTTCCTCTGTTTTACCAGTACCTGTCATACCACTAAGTTTTTTGTACATTCTGAAGAAGTTTTGGAAAGTAATAGTCGCCATTGTTTTACTTTCTTTTTGAATAGGAACACCTTCTTTAGCTTCGATAGCTTGGTGTAACCCTTCAGAGAAACGACGACCAGGCATTGTACGACCTGTAAATTGGTCAACGATTAAGATCTCTCCATCTTCAGCAACTACGTAGTCAACATCTAAAGCCATTGTGTAGTTAGCTTTTAACGCTTGGTTAATGTGGTGAGTTAAATCAACATTTTTTAATTCATAAAGATTTTTTAATCCAAAGTAACTTTCAGCTTTATCAATACCATTTTCAGAAAGTTGAATAGCTTTAGTTTTAATATCTAAAGTATAATCTCCATCACTTCCATCTTCTTCCTCTGCTTTTTTCAGAGTTTTAACGAAAGCATTCGCTACTTGGTAAAGTGAAGTTGATTCTTGTCCTTCACCAGAAATAATAAGTGGTGTACGAGCTTCATCGATAAGAACTGAGTCAACCTCATCGATTACGGCATAGTTTAATGGACGTTGAACACGAGCTTCAACCGTCTTAACCATATTATCTCTTAAATAGTCAAATCCTAACTCATTGTTTGTTGAGTATGTAATATCAGCATTGTACGCTGCTCTTTTTTCTTCAGAGTTTAAAGAGTTTAAGTTAAGCCCAACAGAAAGTCCCATATAGTTATAGAAAACTCCCATTTCTTGAGCATCACGTTGAGATAAGTATTCGTTAACTGTAACAACGTGTACCCCTTCTCCAGCTAATGCATTTAAGTATACAGGCATTGTGGCAGTAAGAGTTTTACCTTCCCCTGTTCTCATCTCTGCGATATCCCCACGGTGAAGTGCGATACCACCCATGATTTGAACTTTATATGGTTTCATCCCTAAAGAACGGAATGCCCCTTCACGAGCCGCAGCAAACGCATCTACTAAAATTTTATCTAATATATCCGGTGTTTCTTTACCTTTTTCTTTTTGTTCTTGGATATAAGCTTTAAATTCTTCTGTTTTATTTACTAATTGTTCATCGCTAAGACTTGAATATTCTTCATCTTTAGCTAATACTTTATCAGCTAATTTTGATAAGCTTTTTACTTCTCTTCTGTTAGCATCAAATATTTTTCCTAAAATAGCCATTAACATTTTCCTTCCGACATATTTTTCTATTAAATGATTTTATAATCATATTATAATTCATCTCTTAATTATAACATTCATTTATCTTTAAAGCAACAACAATAATACGATTTTAAGTTGATATTAACTACGTTTTTTATCCAACTAATAAAGCTAAATGAATTTATATATTTTTTAATTTTAAACATACAAAAATTCTAGTAGAACTCCCCCTTAAAATTCTACTAGAATTTTTTTATTTGTATTTTTTTAGTAAATTTTCCAATTTCTCAACATATAAATCTCGAACATTTTGAGGTGCTAATATTTCTATATCATTACCTAAAGAGAAAATCCAACCTAAGAAATGACCACTACACATAACTTCTACAGAAGTTTGATAAGTATCACCTTTTTTATGAATAATAATATCTTTTCCAAATCTATCAACGATTGCTCCTATTAATGACTCTTTAAACTCTAAAGTCACTTTTTCTAAAGTTCCACCGTACATACCAAATATTTTCTTTGAATAACTTGATATATCTTCTTTTTGAAACTTTTCGTGACCTACTCTATCATCAGCAGCAATAACGACATTTCGCATTTTATCAACACGATAATTTTTTATCAACTCTGTCTTAGCATCAAAAGCAACCATATAATAATTTTCATCATTCCATACAAGAGCGAATGGACTTACATTATAAACTTCACCATTTTTTCTATCAATCATCTGTTTTTTATAATTCCATTGCCAATAATTAAAATCAATTTGCTTATTTTCTGCAATTGCATTATGAATTGCATCGACATTGTAGTAAATATTTTCATTTATATATTTATTTTCTTCGAAAGAATATACCTGTCTTTGAATTTTCTGAGCTTGTTTTTTACTCGCTAATTTCTTCAATTTTAAAATTAGATCTCGTGATTTTTTTACAGTTAAAAACTTACTTGCCTGAATTACATCGATTAACATTTTAACCTCAGCAAGCTCAAATTCTCTTTCTACTAATGCATAGATATTCTCACGACCATTCTTTTCAACAACGATATTAAATCCATAATCTTGTAGTAATTCTATATCTTTATATAGAGTTTTTCTCTCAACGATAATTTCTTTTTTCAAGAGTAAAGAAGTTAAGTCTTTCACACTTAAATAAGTATTTTCATCGCTATAATCTCTTAGTATTTCTAATAAGTACAATAGCTTTAATTTTTGATATCTTCCTTTTTCCATAAATTTCGCTCCTTATATACACTTATGTATATAATAACAACTATTTACGAATTTTTCTATTACTTTTATGTATTTTCACATCTCTATTGACAACTTCTGCGATTACAGAACCCCCAGTAACAAAACATACTTTTACAAAGAATTTATCTCCTACTTTATCATAAATTCTTCCTGCACTTTTTGTACCTTTCGCAACAGTTCTACAAGAATTCCCAACATAGCCAACTTTACCAAATGTTTTCATCATTACTTTAATAGCTTCTTCGTCATAATCGTTATCAAACTCTTTTTCACAGCTTATAACATCTCCTACTTTAAAAATCTTATTTCCAAAATAGTGTTCCATCCCTGTAATTGTAATATAATCTTTTTCCATTTTAAATCACCTCTTCGTTTTGTGATTTAATTATAACAATCTATCTGTCCATTTTTTTGGACTCTTTTAAAATTTTATAAAAAAAATAGGGAGTGACTCAAAAATCGTGATTTCGTAGAGAAATGATATGTACCCCTTTTACTGGACAAACCAGTGAAAGGGGTATTTTTATGCGTTATAGTTTTGAATTTAAAGTAAAATGTGTTGAGATGTATGAAAGAGGGGAATATCCAGATACACCTAACGGAATAACCACTAGAAAATTTAAAGATACTATTAGAAAATGGAAAAGAATGGTTGATTCGTTAGGAGTAAGTGTCTTGCGACATAAAACAAAAAATAAGAAGTGGAATCCAGAAGAAAAACTAGTATTAGTTTCTAAAATTTTAGCTGGTTATTCATATAATTCCGTTGCACTAGACAATGGAATTAACTATAGGAC